>JBFGZE010000194.1:0-1130 GCA_041586955.1 Bacteriovoracaceae bacterium | reverse complement strand
TTTGGGGTTATCGGATGTTATTTTTTTGGGTACACCGCCCAGCTCATTAAACATACTCTCTAAGGCATTCAGGGTTTCATCAACAGAATTGCCCCAGACTAGTCGAGTCGTCATATAACGAGAAAATCCCATTACTCCCACAAGAAACCAAAGAGGCTTTTTCTTGCCTGTTTCGGGGTCTACGACATCACATAGTTTCCCCCAATCAAGAATTAAAGATTCTCCCGGCTCATGAATAATTTCAGGGACAACTCGAACCCGGCATCTGGATGCCTCGGGGTCATCGTCA
Source organism: Bacteriovoracaceae bacterium (assembly GCA_041586955.1). Classification (GTDB taxonomy): domain Bacteria; phylum Bdellovibrionota; class Bacteriovoracia; order Bacteriovoracales; family Bacteriovoracaceae; genus JBFGZE01. The sequence goes on along the minus strand of JBFGZE010000194.1, from coordinate 841 downwards.
ATTTTATGTCTTTTAATAAAGCGGTAAAATGATGAACGATTAACCTTTATTGGTAGCTCTTCCCAAATAGTGACAAGATGCCACCCGGCCTCCCTTCTTTCTTTGATCCAATCGAGGTGATCCTTGAGTGCAATGTCAACTTCAGAAATTGGGCCATATATTTGATGGTCTTCGTATTCAAACAATGACTGAGGATATGGAGGCAATGGAGTATCCGAAAAGTAGCCAAATTTTAAGGCCATGTCATGAATTTTACGAATTCTTCTTTTCCCAACTTTTAGTTGCTTAGAAACTAGGTTAAATGACTTTTTTAAAATCAATAATTCAACGATTTTTCTATCCACGGCACACTTCCTCATAAAGCGATTCATAATGACCTCCTGTCCAAAAAAAATGGGATACGGGATTATTATAATCAACTTTATTGATGTTCGAGGTGGTAACCTGAGGTGGGATTTTAGTGCCTCAAAGTGGTGACCAGGGGTGGGATTTTCCGCCTCGAAGTGGTGTCGAGAGGTGGGATTGGCCCAATTCCTACTGGTGACCTAGGCTGGGATTTTTATATTGAAAAGTGGTGACCATCTGGTGGGACGCAACATTCCTGATTTACATCATATTGGATTTAATCATACTTATTTCACGAACCGCAATTTATAAGTCTGATAATGATTTGAAGCCATATCGTGAAATCCCTATAATTAAACGGCTTAGAATGGCTATCGTTGGTGCTATCAATATAGTCATGCTTTTGTTTGTCTTTTAGAAAACTGGCGCACTGTATGAATGCATTTCTTCTGTCCGGCAGCCGTCTATCAGGACAACGGCAGCGAGGTCCAGGCGG
>JBFGZE010000193.1:0-1153 GCA_041586955.1 Bacteriovoracaceae bacterium | reverse complement strand
GGCGGAAGAGTTTATCAAATCAAAAATTGCTCTCGAGAGTATTACGAGGCCACAGAACCTTGAAGAGAAGGCCATTTCTTTGGTGGGAAGCGAATTATATGAAGCCTTTATAAAAGGATATACTCAAAAGCAATGGCAAGCTGACCCCGTTGATTTACCTGAAAGTATTATTAATCGTCTGCCATTTTATTTTGATACAAATACGACCTATTTTAAAAATGCTAAGTTTCAAGGTATTCCCCTAGATGGTTTTACGGCCTTATTTGAGAATATGCTAGATCACCCAAATATTGAAATTCAAACTGGGATTGATTATTTTAAAGAAAAGAAAAATTATAAACCAAAAGAGAGGACTATTTATTCTGGGCCTATTGATCAGTTTTTTGATTATAAATTTGGTCGCCTTGATTGGAGAACTGTTCATTTAAAGAAAGAATATGTTGCGACACCCCAATATCAAGAATTGAGTGTAATCAATTATTCTGAAAAAGCGGTCCCTTTTACTCGCATTCATGAGCCGATACATCTCTATCCCGAAAGAAATTTTAGGGCGAAAGAGGGCCTTATTTTTAAGGAGACGAGCGGATATGATGCGGAAAGGCCTTACTATCCTATTAGAGATCAAAAAAATTTAAGCAAGTTCTTACAATATCAAAAAGAATCTAAAAAATTGAAAAATGTTGTTTTTGGTGGTCGTTTAGGAAGCTATAGTTATATTGATATGGACCAAGCTGTTTCTCAGGCGTTGGCGAGCTTTAAACAAAATTGTTTTCTAAAGGGGTCCTTAAATACTCAGGAACAATGAGCTTTTCTAGTTGCGCAGTGCTCTGTTTGCGGTATCAGGCCATAAATGAGCTCTTTTTAAGAGGGATTGGTATTCAATATTATTAAAATTGTGTAGATTTAATAATGAATTGAATGCTAATTTTTTAGAAAATGGAAATCGGTCATTATGAAAACAGTTTTATTATGCGGTGGGCTTGGTACACGACTTAGCGAAGAAACCTCTCTCAAACCAAAACCAATGGTAGAAGTTGGAGATCATCCTATTCTTTGGCACATCATGAATGGTTATGCTAGTCATGGGTTTAATGATTTTATTTTAGCACTTGGTTATAAAGGTGAAGTGGTTAGAAACCATTTTTTGAATTTC
>JBFGZE010000192.1:0-1311 GCA_041586955.1 Bacteriovoracaceae bacterium | reverse complement strand
ATTTTTATTAATAAAGCCTTTCACAAAGGTTAGAAAAAGAATTTTAATGTCCAACCAAAGGGACCAGTTTTTAATATAAAAAATATCGCATTCGATACGTTTATGAAGACTGGTGTCTCCACGCCAACCATTGACTTGTGCCCAGCCGGTAATACCTGCTTTCATTTTATGACGGAGCATATAAGCGGGAATTTCGTGTTTAAATTGTTCGACAAAAAATGGTCGTTCGGGTCTTGGACCGACTAGGCTCATATCTCCTAAAAAGACATTGAATAATTGGGGTAATTCATCGAGAGAGGAAGAGCGCAAAAAATTACCTAATTTTGTTTTACGAGGATTGTCTTTATTGCTCCATTCAGTCTTGTCTTCATTGCCCTTTGCTTGGCGCATGGAGCGGAATTTCCACATCGTAAATTCATTGCCATCGAGCCCAATTCGTCTTTGGCCATAGAGGATTGGGCCGGGAGAGCTCAATTTAACGGCGATGCCAATGATAAGAAGAAGAGGCGAGATAATGATAAGGCCAAAAGTTGTGGCGACGAAGTCAAAAACTCTTTTAATAAAATGATCAAAAGTAGAAATATTGGGTTGATTGACCGTCAAGAGAGGAATCCCTGCAAAGTCTTCTATCTTGTGACCGATAAAGGAATAAGTAAGGTCAGGTAGTACGTGAATAGGAACGAGATCATTATAAAAATGCTTTAGAAAATCTTCCGTTTTTTGAAAATTAGCGCCCGAGTAACCTAAGACGATGGCATCAAATTTAATTTTATCTTTATTAGCGGCGAAATCGCCTTCAAGGGCTTTAACATCCATACCCTGGTTAAGGCCTTCCGAGTCTATCCAACCACTAATTTTGATGCCTGAATCTTTATAGCGGCGAATGGTATAAATATAATTTTTTAATTGTTCTCCATTTCCAATTAAAAGAACATGGCGCAAATTATGTCCTTTTCGGCGCATGGACCGTAATAAATTGCGAATGGCGATACGGCCAAGGACTAGCACCGTAGAAGACAGAGAAAAGTAAATTAATAAATGTATTCTAGAGAGTCGTTCTGGGGCAAAAAAGTAAATAAGAATAATGAGTCCAAAAAAAGCTTGTGTATTGGACTTTAGGACTGAAAAAATTTCTTGGAAACGACTACCGAAGCGCTGGGTCTTATAAAGGTTATTTTTATAGCAAAAATAAAGAGTGAGTAGAACAAGAAGGGCGCCGATCTTAAGAAAAAGATCTTGCAGTCCGAGTTGGGCGTCACTCATCCATTGAAAACGAATGAGGTAGGCCAGGGTCCAGCAAAAGGCAACTAT
>JBFGZE010000191.1:0-1362 GCA_041586955.1 Bacteriovoracaceae bacterium | reverse complement strand
TCAGACCTCTATGCCTGTCATAGTAGGCCCAACAAAATCTATTTGGAGGAAAGAAATGACTGCAACAGAAATAAAAGACCTTATCTATGATCGGCTTGGCCATTATCGAGATAAAAACCCTGACAAGCATTCTTATCAATTTATCGGCACACGTACCAATCTATCTGTGTCATTCGTTGAACGGGCCTGTAAAAATAGACTCGGTGATAGTCTCGATTCCAAAAAAATTCTCGCCCTTTCCAAATTAGTCTGCGATGAAGATGAGACCCATAAAATCGCCCAATACTTTGCCAATAAACTCCTCGCGCAATCATCCATTCTCAAAGACGCCATCTTCGCAAAATTTGTTAAAGAGAATGATCTTCTTCTAGAAGAAGAGCTTGAAGAAATGATGGGAGATGAACAATATTTTATACCTTACGTACTCGCCGCTGTTCACGAAGGCATTGAGCTTGATGAAATTGAAAAGGTTGGTGGTCAACTAGCATTACAAGGCACAAAAACCTTGGCCTCGAAGGGCTTTTTAGTTAAAAAAGGTAACAAGTATTTTCCCATAAAAAATGACTTTAGCTATTCATTTGAAGTAATGAAAAAAATAATTTCCTTTATGCCACGCTTCTATAATACTGATCATGTCGGACAAGAAAGAAATTATATTCATTGTATGGTAAAAGGGCTATCTAGAACAGGGCTAAAGCAATGGCAAGAAGAACATAAACGACATCATTTAAAACTCAGAGAGCTATCTACATCCTATCCAGGAAACCTTGAAGCATTTAGCATTTCATGTCTCGATTCTCTTCGAAACGTGCTACCTGTCTTAGTTCTATTAGTTGGAAGTATCTTTACACCAATATCTTCAGACCTAAGTGCAAAAGAAAGTGAAAAACAGCTAAGCTTTTCTAGTAAAAATTATAATGATTATTTTCGAGAGGAAAATATTCAATCAATCACCCTAGAAGACAAAAACTCTATCACCTCAGATAATATTTTAAAATATCATTATAAACCTAGCTCTCAAGATATTATTAAAAATATAATCAGAATTGAAACGGTTGATGGATTAAATATTCCTATTGATAAGGTTAGAAACTTTAATCTCCACGCAAGAGACAGGGCCTTCATAGACTTTGGAGGGGCAGATGGCGGAGGCGGCTGATACCCGTCGCGTCATATACCATCTCAAACTTTTTTGCTATAGTTGCGCCATGCTAAAGCAAAAAGAAAAAATGTTTAATCATATGCAAAAGGCCATGGACGCAATGATAGTTGCCTTTTGCTGGACCCTGGCCTACCTCATTCGTTTTCAATGGATGAGTGACGCCCAACTCGGACTGCAAGATCTTTTTCTTAAGATCGGCG
>JBFGZE010000190.1:0-1382 GCA_041586955.1 Bacteriovoracaceae bacterium | reverse complement strand
CCCTTACACCCATGGCCGCAGACTTCGTTTTAATGAAGAGCTTGGATTTATTTTTATCCTTGATATTCATATAGTCTTTAGTGACTTTTGAACGTAATTGACCTTTTACCAGATTGATAATCCCAGCTTCTTTTTTAGGGAAGGATTGAATTTTCATTTCTGATTGAGGACCTAAATTCATTTGAGATTTATCAATAAAGATAAACTTCACAAAACTTTTTGGTTCAGTTTTGACAACTGCGCCTTCGGCCAGCCACATGCCTTTCTTGAGTCGGACGTCTTTGCCATTTTGGATGGCGGTGACTTTTCCCTTAAGGATAATTGCTTTCGCTACTTTTTCCGCTGCATAGGATGACAGGCCTAGCGCCAAGAAAAGCAGAACAAGGAAAGACTTCTTTAAAGCATGCATAAAAACCTCAATGCGTTTAAAATAGTACAAGAGCCTTTTCGTCTATTATAAAGAAAATCTTTAGTGGAACCTATCTTCATCAAATGCGTTTTTAAGTGATTGAAATAAGGAGCCAGTCAATTATGAAGGAATCGTGACTGGCATTTTTTGTTGGTATCGGGTCATCAACTTATTGAAATAAGGAATTAAATTTTTTCGATGAGATCTTCTGGTGGACGACCAATAATGGCCTGCTCTTTATTAAAAAGAATAGGCCTTTCAATTAATTTGGGATTTTTTGCCAGGATGACGGCCCATTCTTTTATATCGAGATTTTGGCCTTTAAGCCCCAGCTCTTTATAAAGGGCCTCTTTAGTACGAATTCCTTTTTGCCAGTCAGTTCCGAGTAATTCCAGGATGGAGAAGATTTCTTCACTTGAGGGAGTATTTTCTAAATAAAGAAGAGTTTCAAATGGGATTTTATGGTCCTCTAAAAGAGCTAATCCTTGACGACTCTTTGAGCAACGAGGGTTATGGAGATAAGTCCAGTTAGACATAATTACTTCCTTAGAAAAAAGTCATACCCATATTGAGCATGAAATAATGGTGGCGAATATCCTGTTTAGAATCTTCGGTGCTTAAAATATTGATCTCTGTCACATTGGAGGTGTCTACTAAGGACACTTGTGTCGTACGATAAAGACTATAAACAAACTCAAAAAAGACGGGATGCATTTCTTTGTAGGGGAGCTCTTCTTCAATGCCGATGAGAGCAACACCACCAAAAGAAATATAGGCCAACTTTGTGGTGGCATTAAATTGGCTATTAGAGGAGGAGAAGCGATTTAATTTAATCGATTGAATGGACCAACTTGGGCCTAGTCCACCATAGAAATGCCAATTCTTTTTAGGCTCCCAATTATTGATAAAGTACTTGATAATAGGGCCAAAACTAACATTGCGGTAACTTCCTGAGCCGTGGATAGGTTCTGAT
>JBFGZE010000189.1:0-1386 GCA_041586955.1 Bacteriovoracaceae bacterium | reverse complement strand
TAAACTGAGTTCGCGTATTACCTTCAAAGGCCAAATAAAAACGTGGTTTAATATGGTTCGGTCGGGCCTGGGCCATGCTGCTTGTTGATATAATCATGAAAAGGAATATTGCGACAACTTTCATCAAGAAATTTTATCATGGATAAGCTTGGCGGATTGCCCCTAGGATTAAGTTGCCTTTAGCGTTAACATGGTAAATAACTCCACTAAAAAGCATCAATTTAAAGCCTTAGCTCAAATTACTTCTCTCGCAGGTCTTATTGATTAACGAGGAAAGACGACAAAGATCATTTGCAGTACGAGTTTTCAATAGAGTAGCGTGGAAACAATCTTTTGGCAGTAATGACCCGAATTATAAGCGGCAATTTCAACGTCAGGTTTAGGCCAGTTTTAGAATGCTTAAAAAACCATACCCGTACTATGAATTTAGAGGATCATTTTTTATACACGAAATTCTCAGCAAGCTCCTCATCTGTAGGAATCACCTTAAAATAAATCCGTCCAATCTCTCTTTCATCCGCTGTCACCAATTCAATCTTCCATTCACCGGGAGTATAATTTTTCTTATAAGCGCGCCCACGAAACCCATTTTCACGCCCCCCTTCAACACTGACCAAGATTGTATCTGTTTTCTGCCAACTCTTAATACTCTTTTGATACCAATTAATATAAACCTTATCCTTAAAATTAAAGGGAGCAAAAACCTGAGCATAGAAGTGAATGGTATCTCCCTCCTTGGCGTAAAAGTCCTGATCACCATTCTGCCAAAACTTCCAAGCAGGTCGTGTATAGGTTAATTTGTACACTCCATTTTCTTTTTCTACATTATGATAAATACCCATATATTTTGCAGCAAGAGGAATGGGAGGAATTAATCCAAATTGATAAAGGAAAAGATAAATACCGCAAATGATAAATCCCGGCCTAGTGATCCTATTTTTCACCCATTTTTTATGCACTTTCTTTTTCAAAAGATATCGACCGATTCCATAATTGAAGCCCAGAAATAAAACAACATTACCGCGAGTGCTAATAAAGTTGAGACTTCCCAAAATCATGGGACAAATAAAACTTAAAAAGCAAAGAAGACAGACATTAATCATGGAAAATTTCAAAACAATATTAAATCGCTGAAAAAATTTCATTTCGTTAATAATTAAAAGAATCGCCATCAAAAATATAAAAGTAAATGAATTGACTGTGGAAGCGCTTTTAAAAAAATAAAGGGTGTACTCACTAAGAAGCGACCCCAAAATAAAATGAAAGGCATTATTGAAATATGCCGTCTTGTCTGTATGCTCATCGAAAAAAATTTTCTTAGCGATTAAGCATAGAATGATAATGAGAATAAGTTGTTTTAGAAGATTATAAATATTATCAACGCGG
>JBFGZE010000188.1:0-1396 GCA_041586955.1 Bacteriovoracaceae bacterium | reverse complement strand
TCAATAGTGTTAAGGATGAAGTTGACAAGATTGGTGGGGTAGTTGAAGTAGAAAGTGAGCTGAATAAAGGTTGTAATTTTATCTTTAAATTTAATCTTGATATTTAAAAGGTTTATTTTTCCCCATAATTTACTTCTCCATTTTTTGTTAGACTAAAGAGAGGTGGGTATATGCTATATTTTTCAAAAATTATTTTCATCATTTGCTTTTCGAGCATCGGTTATATCAACGCAGCCACGATTACGATTAAATCTGATCCTGAAAAAGGGGCGGAGGTTTTTGTGAGGGAGCTGGCAAAAAGTGAATTTAAAAAGCTTGGAAAGATTCCTTTTGAATCCCCTTTGGCCGAAATCACTAATAATTTCGTCACCTCTAAATTCTTTGTTATAGAGATTAGAAAAGAGGGATTTATTCCCTATCGCATGGTTTTAAATGATATTGGTAATAGTGATCTTAAGATTAATGCCAACCTGCAAGCGAAAATTGACCACTTGAAATTTAGAAAAATAGATACTGTGGTTGGAAAGATATTTGAGGCCCAGGGCCTAATTAGGGCCAAACAGCTTGATGAAGGAATTACAAAGCTAAAGAAGCTTGAAAAGGAAGCACCCTTTTTATCAATTGTGCCAGAGTTAATAGGGTCGACTTATTATCTTAAAAACGAAAATAAAATGGCCTATAGCTGGTTTAGCAAGGCTTATAGAATCAATCCTCAAAATAGAGATGCTTTCACCATGAAAAATTATCTCGAAAAGGCCCTTGGAATTAAAACTTTAAGGAATAAAGACCAATGAAAATATTATTCATTACTTTGATATTATGCTTCTCCTCGGTATTTGCTTTCTCGCCGGGGATTCCTAGTGACTCTATTGAATGGCAAAGAATCAAACTTCAAGAAAAAATTGAAAATAAAATTAATCGCTCAATCAAGCCTATTGTCAAAGATTTTATTATTGAGATTAATTTTAACCTAAAGGAAAACATAGGTGAGGACTTATCAAATAAGTCGAAGTCAAAAAAGAAAGAAAAGAGGAAATTAAAGTTCTTTGAGCCAACCGATAACCCTTCTGAAGATTATGTCATCTTTAATAAATTAGGCCTTGAAGCACCTATTTATGGAGAAGAGGGAGCAGAGAGCGGGCAGTCAGAAGTAGAATTCGCTCAAAAGGCCATTGTCGAGCTGAGAAGAAAGTATAATTTATTTAGCTACTTAGATGGTATAGATATTACCATCTTTTTAGGTGATACAATCAAAGAAGAAAATAGAAAAATAATTGAAGAGATTGTGAACAATTTTCAGTTCAGTTTTAGGGATATTGTTCCTTCAATTGAAGTTAAATATATTAAGATGGCATTTATTAAGGATAAGCCTAAGAAAAAAGATCCACCGAAAAAG
>JBFGZE010000187.1:0-1523 GCA_041586955.1 Bacteriovoracaceae bacterium | reverse complement strand
GCTCATAGATCCTCCCTATTCTTTTAATTCAAATCATGATGGCGCGCCTATCCTAGCACTCTAACATTCGTAGGCAACAGATACCTTAGTTCCAAGGCCCAAACACTTGTTTGCCTCAAAAAAATTAGTCGGCCTTAAAAGGCTTTATTCCTAAGATAGGTTCAAGGCCAAATTAACTTTAAAGACCGAGTACTACACTTTAACCTAGCAAATAATTCCGTCTGCCTCCAATGGGCCCTAGTCTTTATTAAAAAGTCACGAAGAGAGAGGTATGAAAATCTTTTGGGTCGCCTTATTCACTATCTTCGCTTCAATGAATATCTTCGCTCAAGATACTGTCCCCAGGAGCTCTGGTCACGGGATGACGACGTTTAGTATTAGCATGAATCATCATCCAGGTATGGCAAGTAGAGAGGTGAATAGCAACGGACAGTCTTTTCTTGAAACAGACCAAGGTGTCGCGGCTAGTTTATCCATCGAAAAAACTCTCATCCCCAATTTATCTTTTTATTTAGACTTCGGTTATGGAATTGATCAGATCAAAGATACAACTGCCGCGAACCAAGGACGCCAAGGTGAATTTGGCGAGCTCCTTATGTTTAGTTCTAACCTCGGTAGTCGGCTCTATTTGCTTGGAACACGCGGCTTCACCATTTATGCAGGAGCGGGACTTGGAGCAAAGGCCAATAATTTGCGCTACTTTGCGCGCACCGAGCCCATTGATAATTCACCAATAAGAGAAAAAACAACTTTTTATAGTACCGCTGTTTTTTTTGATGCCGGAGTCGCCTTTATTGGAGAAAAATATGGCCTTCGTTTAGGCGTTAAAAAATACCATGTCAGAACCAGCAATCACCCGCATATCGGTGATCGCAAACTCAATTATAAGGTGCATCGCTCTTATTTTGACTTCGTCGTTAGGCCGTTTTAGAAATAAAATCGCATCCCAAAATCATAACTACTTAAATGTTTATCAGTCAGATTTTTATGCTTAAGAATATAATTGGTGATCACAAAATAAGTGGCAAATGATTTACCAAACCAAATCAGATCAATGCCGCCACCATAATAAGGGCCCTCAAAACTCTTCGGCGTCAGTTCTTTCACCTGACTTTCAGAAAATCCCGCAAATAGGGTCACAGGAAAAAATGGCCACATCATAGTATTGATTCTTGCTCCAATAAGCTTTATATCAATTGGTCGACGATCAATCTCACCCGCTGTTTTATAATAAAGACGACGTGCCCCACCTTCAATTGAAAATTCAGTTGGAATATGAAAAGACTCGGTCGATAAAAATTGATAACCGATAATCGCTCCGCCTCCCCATTTCTTAGAACGGTTCGGCCCTCGACCAATATTATCGAAGTAATTTCGTGAATTAAACTGAGTTCGCGTATTACCTTCAAAGGCCAAATAAAAACGTGGTTTAATATGGTTCGGTCGGGCCTGGGCCATGCTGCTTGTTGATATAATCATGAAAAGGAATATTGCGACAACTTTCATCAAGAAATTTTATCATG
>JBFGZE010000186.1:0-1533 GCA_041586955.1 Bacteriovoracaceae bacterium | reverse complement strand
GGTCTTATCCTTATATCTCCCCTTCTCTTGATCATTGGTATTGCCGTTAAACTGAGCTCACCCGGTCCCATTCTTTACGGGCAAAGACGTATTGGTCTAGACGGTAATGAATTTACCATGTGGAAATTTCGCTCTATGCGCCAGGCAGAAGGTACCGAAGACAAGACTGAATGGAGTAACAAAGATAACCCCCGAAAAACTAAATTAGGAGAATTTTTACGGTCTTCCTCTCTTGATGAACTACCTCAATTATTCAACGTCCTTCTAGGGGATATGAGCTTAGTTGGGCCAAGACCTGAACGACCATTTTTTGTTGATAAATTTAAACATGAAATCCCGGCCTACATGCTACGTCACAAAATGAAGGCCGGTATTACCGGCTGGGCCCAAGTTAATGGATGGCGAGGAGACACCAGTCTTCATAAGCGTATTGAATGCGATATTTTCTATATTAAGAACTGGTCATTATGGATGGACATCAAAATTATATTTCTAACTTTTCTTAAAGGCTTTATTAATAAAAATGCCTATTAGGCTTCGGCATTCCTTGAAAATGAAGAAGCATGTAAAATATACATAAATAAAATAAAAAATAAGTTCTCCCCATCTCCAAATGTATATTGAGTCATCCCAGAAATAACGAAATTAACAAGAAAGGGAAAGCTAATAAAACCGATAAGGTCATTGCGTTTATAGACCTCAAACATCCAAAATCCGATAAAAAGTACTAACGATATTAGCCCCAATAAACCAGTACTCGCCAAGGCTTCGATAAAATTATTATGAGCGTGCCCCTGGACTTGCGGAAGATATAGGTTATGTTTTGTTTTTAAACGGATAGAGTTTGGTTCAAAATTCTTATGGCCAATCCCTAATAATGGACGCTCCTTAAACCCGTAAAAAGCTGCCTTAAAATAAGAAATACGCTCGAGATTTGAGCTTGCTCTCTTGGTAAACATGTCATTCAGGGCAGGATTAAACTTAATCGCCATCCCCAAAACAAAGATGCCACTAATCATTATAAATATAAACTTTTTCTTATGAGTTTTTAAAAAATAAAAAGGCACGCTGAGAAGAAGACTAAGGAGGGCACCACGAGTATAAGAATAAATAAGGCCAATAAAGTTAATAATGGTTGAAGTAATTAATAAGAAAGGATGAGCATATGAAGAGACTTCTTTTTTTCTAATGATAAGACCCAATAAAACGATCAATAAAAAACTCACCCCGTGCCCATAAGTCATATACATTCCGTATAAACCGCACGAGCGAGTTGGGTGACAAGCTTCTTTCATCTTCAAAGGATTAAATCCCGTATAGACTGCAATAATTCCAGATATGGCAGCGACAGCGGAGGAAATGAGAAAAAGACGAAGAATCAAACGCACCTTTTTCTCATCCCACTTTTCAGCAAAAAGCTCCTTAACCGGAAGAACAATCAAAAGAGTCATTAAAAAGTATTTTAATTTACCCAAATGGCGAAAAGGTTTTTCAATAATATCCCAATTAAAAAGAACACTCAAAACACTCACG
>JBFGZE010000185.1:0-1606 GCA_041586955.1 Bacteriovoracaceae bacterium | reverse complement strand
CGGAAGATATAACCAAATCCCAGACCAAAGCGAGTCACGGCCATATCATTGGGACCAGACATCACATGCCATTTGACGAGGCCATGAATAAACCAACGACTAGCAACTTTATAATTCAAATAATACATGAATTTTAGGCCAGAAAAGTCATCGGTTTGGGCCCCTCCATAGTTCTTTTCGGTAGATGAGAAAAAACTTTTAGAAAAACTTAGTTTATTGAATAATTTGACACTGCCTATTGATAGGAGTTTGGCAACACCAAGGGTTAAATATCCCACAGTGGATTCATCAATTATGACTTGGGACTCCTGGTAAAGGGCATCAATATTTAAAGTTGAAAATTTTTCTAAATCAACTCCTCCGTATAAGGTAATGGGGAAGGACCCAATGAGGCGATACTCGGTATAAAAATTTATTCCGATCTCTGCTGGAGTATCCACATCTGTACCTAAGCTACTCACCGCTCCTCTCAATGCTGAATAATAGGCAGAGGTGGAGAAGCTGTAAAGTTTATTGGCAGGATAATAAAGGGCCGCAATACCCACGGAATAAGGTGAATCTTGGGTGGTGTTTACTTCAACACTCTTATCATTCGCTTTTTGATCGAATGTCCCGGTTGAGGCCATATAAAATGCCGAAAGTTTTAGTCCTTTGGGCATGGCATTTTTTTTCATTTTTTGCCGTTGGAGTTCTCTTTCGGTCAGGACTTTTTGTTGGATTTTTTTTAACTCCTGATCTTTATATTCTTGATAAGCTTTCTCATTTAAAAAGCTTTCTTGCACATATAAGTCAATTTTGACCCCTTCTTGTAGCTTTTCCCAGGATTTTATCTGGGGGTTTTTTTGGCGAATCATATGGATCATTGGGGTTTTTGCATTGATGATGGAGTCAAGTTTGACGAAGTCTTTGAGAATTGAAGAAAAGGTATCACCTTTTTTTATGGTATAGGGAATGGCGTACATCTTCTGACCACTGGCCGTTTCGACGACTTTTGAAACTTGTTCTTCTTTAGAGCCGATTAATGTCATCCCTGTAGGAGCTTGATTGACCCGTTTCAAGATGGAACCATCTGACTCTATCTTTGCCTCTGCAAAAATTAAATTCGCCGTCAATGTTCCCAGTAAAAAGAAAGTTTTTTTCATTGATTATATGATGACAGTTAATAATAAAAACTCAATATGATTTTTTAAGGGGGAAAATTTTTATGTCTATAAGAAGAAAGTTCTTATTTTTAAGAGAGTCATATGAGAATTGGGAATATCGGTTAGGTGTTTAATTAATTACATCAAATAAATTAATAAGCGGTTGGGATTGGGCATTGGAACTTTTGTCTATTATTGAGCTTAAGGGGGCGTCATAGCTCTACTCAAATAGTCGATTATTTTATTGGCAAGTTTCGGTAAAGAAAGTCCCGGTAGCGGGAGAACCTCCCTGATCACAGCTGACCACAAGGCCAGCATTCTTATTTAAAAAAACATCGGTGCTGGCACCGGCAGAAGAAATATCCCATCCGGTGGTATTAAGCGCTGTTAATGCAGAAGTATCTCGAAACATATTACTCATATCAGTAATATTAGCAGTATCGAAAGAGAATAAATTAAGCGCG
>JBFGZE010000184.1:0-1684 GCA_041586955.1 Bacteriovoracaceae bacterium | reverse complement strand
GCTTTTGTTGTGCCATAAGCGGTGTAATAATAAAATAATTCTTCACGCCAAAAGTCCGACAGCTTCTGGAAATATCATGGATATCCATATTCGTTACCGAAGTGGTAACCAACTCATTATTTTTATTTTGAATAGGGTGATGAACTAGGCCCAAGTAAAGCGATCCCATAACTGGTCTTCCTTTTTAATCTTTTAATAAATCGTTGCGGTATTTTTTAGTGATACGCAAGCGCTCTTTTGCACGATATTCTTTAATTTTTTGATGATTACCAGAAAGAAGAACTTCTGGCACCTTTTTTCCTTCAAACTCACTAGGTCTTGTATAATGAGGATGCTCAAGTAGACCCTCTCCTTCAAAAGACTCGTCTTGCCAGCTTTCTTCGTTACCAAGAGTACCTTTAGTCAATCGCAATATACTATCCACGATGACCATAACCGGTAATTCTCCGCCAGACGTAATAAAATCACCTAAGGAAATCATTTTATTGACGTAAGTTTCAATAAACCTCTCATCAATCCCCTCATAGCGGCCACAAATAAAAACTAAATCACGAGATTTATCATGGGCCCAGGAGCTGGCCATACTCTGTTGCCATACCTTGCCACGAGGATGAGTATAAATAACATCTAATTCACTTTTCCAATCAACACCGTAACCACCGGCTTCAACCACACCTTCCAGTAATGCTTTTTGTAATACATCGGCCCTTAGGACTACGCCTGGCCCCCCTCCGTACGGAGCAGCATCTACACCTTTAAACTTTTTAGGAGAAAACTCTTCTAGAGGCACAATATTAAGTTGAATATCACTGCCTCTTTGACCAGAGAGTAATTGGCCAACGACACCCACATCTTTAAACGGAGCGAATAATTGGGGAAATAAGGTGAGCACCCAAATTTTTTTCATTTCTTAAAACTCCGGGACTATAACTTTAATCACACCACTTTCAATATCAATTTCTTTAATAAATGCGTCCACCCAAGGCACATCAAAACTAGTCTTCCCACTAATCGAAAGAACATTTTGGGCACCATTATCATAGACTCCTTTCACGACACCAATTTCCTTTAATGAAACCGCATCAAAGACCTTCAGCCCGATAATATCATTAAAGTAAAACTCACCTTCAGGAAGGTCAGGAAAATCCTTTCTATCCATCTCGATAGAAAAAGGAATCATTGCCTCAACCTGATTACGATTATCGACGCCTTTCAAATAAGCAATTAATTTATTACCAAGTTGGATGCGAGAGAGAGTATGCCATTCCCCTTCACAGGATATTGATGAACTTGAATCTAAAGGCCGTAAAAAAATCTTGGAACCTTTTTCAAGAACACTTTCCACCCTACTCTCTAGAAAAAAGCTAAACGCTCCCTTAATACCATGGGGTTTACGACAGGAGCCTAAGACAACAAGTTGTGATTCATTTTTATTATTCATGCGCCTTTTTACAATGCCGTTTGGTTGGGGAAAAGAGATCGAGTTAAATTTATGGCCCTAATTGTTTTGATTTGGGCCTGAATAATTAAAGATAATCATTGAATATCCTGAAAAATAGACAAAAAAAAAGCCGGATATTTCTATCCGGCTTTTATATATTAAGACGCATCTTGCTATTCTCACACCAAGTCCCCCTGGCACTACATTCGCCGATGCAAGGCTTAACTTCCGAGTTCGGGATGG
>JBFGZE010000183.1:0-1723 GCA_041586955.1 Bacteriovoracaceae bacterium | reverse complement strand
TTTGCAAAGTAATAATAGTGCCATTTTACTCAACACTAGTGGCATGACTCTCGGTGCAACAGCTTTTTCAGTGAGTGATGAATTTATTAACGAAGGAACCTTTACCAATACCATCTCAACACTTGATTATCATCTGACCAATTCAGGAACACTTTCAGGACTTAGTAATGATCTTATTATCGCAAGTGGTGGTAAAATGGAGCTTAGAAATGCTCTTACTTTAGACAATCTGACCATTCAATCAGGCGGTATCTTAACCCATGAAGCAAATTCATCAGCTCAAACCTATTTCATCGATCTGACCATTAATAATAATCTTATTGTTGATAATGGTGGCACGATTGATGTTTCTTTACTGGGTTATACCCCCACTTTTGGCCCTGGGGCCGGTGCTAATGCTGCAAAAGGTGGCGGTGGTGGCGCCTATGGTGGAAATGGTGGTGCCGGATATGATGGGGCAGGGGGAGCTGCTCACGGGAGTTTAACCGCACCCGCCAGTCTTGGAAGTGGGGGAGGTACTGGAGGCAGTGGTTCTGCCGGGACAGGAGGTGGTTACATGAAGCTGAATGTCACAGGAACTTTTACTCATAATGGAGCTCTTGTTGCCAATGGTGGAAACGGTTCAACATACGGTCTTCATTCTGGAGGCGGAGGAAGTGGCGGTGCCATTCATATTATTGCCAACAATATTGATGGAACGACAGGTACCATTACCAGCGATGGTGGAGCTGGTGGAAATTCTTCCTACGATGGCGGTGGTGGCTCCGGCGGAAGGGTCTCTCTTATTTATACGACCGATAATTTTATCGGAGGTATTCAAAATTCTCCTATTCAATGTCTTGGAGGATGGGGAGATACAACCGGTTCAAATGGCACGATTAATTTTAATTAAGGTAATTAAATTTCCTATGGTTTACCGCTCTGTAAAGAAAATTTTTGTGAGTCGTTTTGTGAGTGACTGATGGGTTCTTTTTGAATCCATAAAATGGTAAAAGACTTGTTTGTAGTATTGTCATTAATGAGGCGAACCAACGGTACTATTACCAGGCGATTTAATTGCTATAAAAGTTTTAGTTGTGGTTTTAGAGTGTTAGACTAGTTGTTGATTTTAAAATGGCCATTAAACAGTCTGTTTAGAATCGCTCCATAATCTGGATTGGCCTTAAAGATTGTGTAGAGAATATCGCCATCATAAGAGCATAAGTCGATCATTCCTTTAAGTTTTTCTGGAACTATAATGTTTGATTTATTCATTAATAATTGCTGCCAGAGATGGGAAGAACCCTGACTTAGGGAAGGTGATGGTTCTTGATAATCACAAAGAGATAATTGTCCAAATTCTTGATGAAGAGCTTCTTCTAACGCAACAGCTTGGTCTCGTGTCTCTTGCCGAATAAAATAAAACTCCAATGAGTCTCCGCCGTAAATTCCAGCATAGCATGCCACGAGGAAGGCCTTCGTATGCTTTTTAGGTGCGTAATTGGGCATTAAGGATTTAAGTCGTGAGTCTCGTCCCATTCCAACCGCCAATATGTCATTTTTGCTTATCACTATATAGTTGATGATCGATTTCGCAGATGGAGTTTTTATTGTGGCATCAATCGCACCAAGGTCAAGAAATCTCTTTTTTAAGGCCTGAGCTGACATATGGGACTCCTAAGCTGCGTTACGTTGGGAACAATAATTCTGCCAAAAAATTTCCAAAATACGAAAGGTATGGGCG
>JBFGZE010000182.1:0-1917 GCA_041586955.1 Bacteriovoracaceae bacterium | reverse complement strand
CCCTCTTGAAACAATTAAAAAATATATTCAGTCTCAAGAAGAGTCGAAAAAGTAGGCGTCCTTCGGACGCCCCGCTATCCATCTACACCCAAACGTACCGTTCTGGATGGAGTATTCCGCGAGGTTCGATAAAAAGCTTGCCGAAAAGGGCTTTTTTGTTCACCCTACAATTATACATGTTAACGTCACCGTGGCCTATGCTTCTTAAGACTGTTTATCTTATCCTGCTTTTTGGTCTCAATCGCTATTCTATTATTCAATATGAAATACAAAATAAAGAAGATATGCCAGCCATTTGTTATAAATAAAAACTCAAAAATAAAGCCAAATTCCACCAAGTATTCATTTGATCCTTTGATATAATCGAACGGCATTACCAGCTTATTTGAATATACTGTTTTACAAAGCAAATAGATAATGAGGCCTATAGCGAAATTTATTTTATATAAGATTATTGCATCCGATAGCCACATAAAGTAGTTAACAATAAGAAAAAAGGCTAAGAAAAATAAATTTGCTCTTACGGAAAATATTCCCATGATTTACAACATCCCTGTTTAAATTTTTACTTTTTAAACTCTGGTACTGATTGATTTATCCAAGAAACATAAATCATAACAAACCAAACTGTTATAGCAGCCAATATACTTATAATTGGATTATTTAAATTGTATACCATTGCAAAGCTTGCCACCCCCGCAATGAGTTCATTAACCATATACGCCCAATGGATAGGTGCCTTACAATCATAACATTTACCTCTAAGCATCAGCCAGCCTAATACTGGAATGTTGTGCCACACACGGATACTGTGTCCACATTTAGGGCAGTGACTGGCCGGTAAGCTGAGGCTAAACGGCGCTGCCTGTCCTGCTTTTCTGCATCGCCAGATAATTGGAAAGCGATACACGAGCACATTCAGAAAGCTGCCAATCATGAGCCCGGAAAAAACCAAGAAGCCTTTTAAGACTGCTAACTCCAATGCATTAATTTCCATATAGCTTAGACCGCTTCAATGAATGTTTTTTGATAACTTGAGCGCAACGCTTCAAAATAACTTAAGAGCCATTCGTGCTGCTTAAGCCGGTGCACTTTCACTTTAGGCATGTTGCCAAAATAGTAATAATGCCTGAACGGCAATTTCGACTGAGTAAATGTATGTTTTAAATAAGTATTGGCCTCAATTTTTAGTTGAATAGCCGCTTTAATTTTATCGTTAAACCCCTCAATAAATACCTCCGGCCTGTCTTTTAATAGATCCTTGCCCAGCTTGCGCGCCTTATAGCCGGTTAACCCTTTCAGGCGATTATCACCTGTTTGTAGCCAAAACCAATAGCCTTCAATACTTTTAAACCGCCCCTCTTCCACCTCAAAATCTGAGGGGTAAAAGTTAGACAGCATTCGACCCAGCTCACAATGAGACTGCGAATAGATGTTAATGTGGCTGACGCCATCGAACAGCGGGTAGTCATGCCATAGAATTGGTTTAAGCTGCTCAATCTCTTCAGCAATACAGATCAACCTAAAGTCAGAAGCGTAAGTAGCAAGTAAGGCAAAATCCTGCCCCTCCAACAGGGTTATCGCAATGGGTTGCAGCAACTGAAAAATCTCTTTGCCTTTATTGATCTCAGTTTTTAACCAGCTACGGTAATCCACCTCACTCAATTCTATACCCAATAAAGAATCCTCAATATTCAATACCGGGACATCTTCTAAATTAAAAAAATCTAACCAACTTTCTTTAATTAAAAAACCATTTTTCTTCACGAACCAATCCCTTTTTACTTTAAGATAAATGTCAGCGCATTGATTTGGCCGGTTATTGGCCCTCCCGCAATCACATTGTCCTGACACAAACCCGAAATTTCAGCGATAGTCGTTTCGGGATCACGCGGGGCATCCGTTAAATCTTGGGTG
>JBFGZE010000181.1:0-1943 GCA_041586955.1 Bacteriovoracaceae bacterium | reverse complement strand
CACAAACCTTAACTTTCTTGCCAAAACCCCCTTCTAAAACGGGTAAGGCCGTCGCAAAACCATTTAACCTGCCAAAATAGGGTATGAAATTAATCGCCTCATCCCTATTTATTTGAAGATTATATTTTTTAAAAACATAATCTGAGAGTAATCGGATTTTTTCTTCTTCGCTATGGCCTTCTAGTAAAGGAACAACTTGGCCCTTATCAAATACGATAATTGGATAATCCATCACATTGCCATATTCACTATTTAAGGTCTCAATTTCACTCGTAATATCTAGCTCACCGGCATTGACCCTAAAACATAGAATGATGACAAAGAAAACTAATTTTTTATACATTAATGCCCCTCTTAAGCCTAAAAAGGATTTAAGCATAAAGTTCAATTAATTTATAGATAGCTATAATATATTTCACCATATGTATAAAAAGTCACCAAAAGACAATCATATGCTATAATCCATCCCAGGATCAGCTTTGTTAAAAGGCCTTCACCCTTTTATTGGGGGGTTATTTAAATTAATAATAAACTATTCCCAATAGACAATCCGGCCTTCATTTTGGAACCCCGCCTTTGTGGCCATATTAAATAAATAGCAATTAGGATAAGTTGTATGGGCAGTGAAAAGGAGAAAATCTCTACGAATAATTCTCCCCTTCACGGTGCCAGATTTAGATTTTAATGATGGCCCAGAGCTGGTAAAAAGCTTGATAAACTTTTCACCTATTTTATCTTTTTAAAGGCCTTTAAAGGGAACTTTCCACGATCAAATTCAATTACAATTATTAGCTATTCTTAGCTGGCCATTTCCATGGCCAATAAGTTAAGAGCATCTGTCGCTGTCAAACCTCCCATAATTTTTCCGCTGAAATCATGAATCAAAGCAGATTTGACCTTTCTTTGAGACATACAGTGAAAGCATAAGAGAAATCAGGCGACAATTATATACGCCTATATGCAGGCGGTGAGTGTGGTAAACGATCATTTAGTAAGTTGCTTTAATTATAAGGAATTAAATAAATAACTTATGATGCTGTTTATAGTGATTGATCACTTCATTATTTAGAATAATTTGACTGGCCTTGAATTATTGTTAACTCCTTGCTTTTTGAAAAAATCAACATCCTAGGTACAACAATCATACTTTAATGATTATGAGTTCTGTTATTTATTATGGTATCTCTTCACCTTATAATTTTTTCAATATTAACTTAAATGATACTTCTTTCTTGCCTTGTACGTCGAAAGTGTTTTAATAATAACGCTTCAATTAGAACTCTTAATAAAAACATTGAGAATAATATTTACGAAAAAACGAGGAGAATAATGGTGAAGGTCCTATTAAGTTTTTTTTTATTACCGGTTGTTATTTTAGGAGCTAACGGTATCAATGCCAAACCACTTGAGCAAGAGCTTAATGTTGAGAAGGCCATTGTGTGCGATGGCGCGTCTATCAATGGTGGACCAGATGTATTTATACTCACTTATAATGGTGGTGTTCAGGAATTACTTTCAAAGTTTTCGAATGAAGATAATACAAAACTACAGTTAGAAGCTAGATTTTTTAAGAAGTATCTAACCAATGAAGAAAGGGACAACGATAAAACTCCATCCTTCAAAATTGCCAAAAAAGTAAAAAGAACAAAAATAACTCATTCCCTAACTCTAAATTTCAATAATGGAGAAGGTGAGTTTAATGAAGAAGTAGATCGGCCATTTATGAGTAGTCTTGGTGACACCAACTATACGGTGACCTTGTCTAATTGTAATTAAAGAACTAAACCCTGACTTGGGTTAATTCAAATTTTTAAGAATATCAGTTAAGGGGTCCTAGTACCCCTTTTTTTGAACGATCTAAGTATAAGAGAAATCAGGTACCAATTTACATTGCCTGAGCAATACTTCCCGACTCCAAAAGCTGATTTTTAAATGAAAATAAT
>JBFGZE010000180.1:0-1950 GCA_041586955.1 Bacteriovoracaceae bacterium | reverse complement strand
CGAGTGGCCCATTCAAATCGGCTGATAAACTCCGGTCCGACAATATGATAAATACCATTCTTATGAGTCGACACTAATTTATAGATTGCCCAGGCGAGGTCAGGGGCATAAGTAGGGTTACCAAATAAAAACCCAGGGGCTTCAATTAATTTACCCATTTTTAAATTACGGTAAAGACTCATGAAATAATTGGGCGTTTTTGTTTGAGGATCCCATCCATAGATATTGGTCGTGCGAATAATTAGATACTCTTTTAAGTTTTGAGTAATCCACTCCTCTGCAGCAACTTTATATTCACCATAAATATTAAGAGGAGAAGTTTTTTCGTTCTCTTGATAAGAGCTATCCTTGCCTTTGAAGACATAATCTGAGGAAATAAAAATTAACTTCGCTCCAAGTTCCAGACAAATGCGCCCAATATTCGCTGTCGCATCAACATGAAATTGATAGGCACTGACCCGATCATTCTCACAGGCATTAACACCTCCTGGACGATTGGCACATAAATAAACATTTTTAGGCCTTCTTGAAAAAAGAACTTCCTCCACCTGGTCATGGTTTGTAATATCAAGGCTTGAATAAAGTTCATTATCGCGGCTAAAACAAAATCCTTCATACTGAAGGTCGTTATTGCTTAATTGATCAATTATATTTTGACCTACTAAACCATTTGCAGCAATAACAATATTATCGATCATTTGCCCTCTTTAGTTAAAATCCCTCTTTAAAGAAGATAGGATTTCAGAATGGTTAAAATGGAAAATATCCTTGAACTTATTTTGATCAACAGGGTATTTCCCTTTTAATAAATAATATTTAATCCATGGGAAAAGAAGAATATCGCTCTCCTTATCGCCAATATAAACAGCATTATCAATAGAGATCTCATGCTTACTTAAAGCTTTAAGCAGCATACCCGGATAGGGCTTACGAGACATGCTTGTTTTCAAATATTCTCCCTGCCCCGCTTCCGGGTGATAAGGGCAATAAAACCATTCATCCAATTGACAATTATGCTGACTTAAAAAATAGTCTACCTTATTTGTCACTTGTCGAAATTGTTCGTGAGAAATGAGGCCACGGCCGATTCCTGCTTGATTGGTCAGGCAGATAACCTTCCATCCTTTTTCTCTCGCCCAATTAATAATGGGTACGATACCTTCAAAAAGCTCGCATTCATCAGGATCATTAATATAACCCCGGTCATCAATAATGATGCCGTCACGGTCCAGGAAAAGGCAACCATTACTAGTCTCAGCTCGTTTCAAAGTACAAGGTGAACCAAATCGAGCTAAGGCCAAAGCATCAGCGTAAGAAACAGGAATCGGATTATTGGTCTGTAAATAATTCTTCGGAAAATAAATGGCACCGATATCAGCAAATGCGCCTTCGATATTGGCGAGTTCTGCTTCATCTAGAATCAATTCATAATTTTTTTTAATAGCAAATTTACGATGGTCATCATTAATATTAGAAAGGCCAAGAATAGGAGATGATAATTCACCTGGAGGTGTTAAAAGATTAAATTCCGTAAGATAGGGCCGATAGGTTACCCAAACCCCGAGTTTGTTCTCTAGATCATTGAGTGAAAATCTGTCTAGGCCCTCATAAGAAATTTGTATGATATTTTTATTCATAATTAATTAGTGAAGCGAAATCTAAAAAAAGTCCAAATCGCTTTGAAGAAATCTTTAGCACCGATCTTTTTCCCCTCCTCGACACTGCGAGGAATATAATCGATGGGAACTTCCACAATATGCTGGCCGGCCTTAATCAATTTTGCTGTTAATTCGTGATCAGTTTCAAAACCATTTGTTTTAATATCAAAGCTTTTTAAAAGCTCGCTGGGATAAATTTTATACGCCGTTAATGTGTCGGTAATCCATGAACCGTATAAGACATAGGCCCAAAATGTGAGGATCTTACCCGCAAACCATGGCGCAAATTTCT
>JBFGZE010000179.1:0-1958 GCA_041586955.1 Bacteriovoracaceae bacterium | reverse complement strand
GTCGCGAGACTACACCACCTTTCGGAGCCTTACGGCTCCGCGAGAATCCCCCACCAGAATCAGCTTCGCTGATTTAGTGGCGGGAGTATGTCAACTTTCGTGTAGTTGTGAGTCGAATTATTTTTCTGGTGGCCTGACTGGTTGTCGTATATTTTTTCCGTTAAAACAGAAGATGCCGATAAATTAAAGGGTTTTGAAGAGCGAACTAATAATCTCTAATTTATAAATGGAGCTGTTATGAAATACTTAATTTATTTGTCTTCAGAGCACTATTCTCAAGCTATATTTTGGCAAAGAACGGTAGCTACAGGCATTAAGCACAAAGACTCTTCAAAGGTTGTTTCTGTAAGGCTTGAATGCAATGACTATTCTTGCGTTGGTACAGGAGATGAACTCCCCTATGGCCGTATTGATCATGTTGATGAATTTGTCGTTAACTATGAAACCATTATTGAAGATTTACAAGGAATGCAGAAAGAATGGAGCCATGCTTTATCAATATTCTGGAACATAGATATCTTTAAAGCCTATTTGCTTTTACCTGAAGAAAGACGAGAAGATTTAGTTGAATTGTTGAATAATTTTACATCTGAACAACATTTTATGTATTGCGGTTTTGAAAATTATGATCGTTCTTGTAAAGAGCTTTCTCAGGATTTTTGGGATCAAATGAATATTGCCCAGTATGAGTGGCCACCTGAATACAATCTAATTGGAAAAGTTGTAAAAGGAAAGACTATATTTCCTAAAAATAGAGTTGATATCGTTACTGATATTATTGAAGAAAGATTGAATAGTCCTTCTCTAAGCGTTAGAGGTGATTGGGTAATAGCAACGTCAAAACATGTCTATGCTTTTAATCTTCCCGAAAAGAGCAATTTTCAATACCAAAATGAGTGGGCTGCCAGTGCAGATTTTTCTAGCGATCCGCATGCTGTTGGGCGTGATTTCATAAAAATTAAAAGAAAAGTATTCATAAGAAAGTTATTTAGTTTCTTTAAATAAAAAGCCCGACTATTCATCGCCCGATAAGGGCTACAAAAGAAAAAGGCGGGACATTTATTTGTCCAGCCTTTTTTCATTGCAAGCCCCGCCAGCTCTATCTTTGATGCGGTATCGGCCACACCAAAGGTAAATAGCTTGCCCTTTCGGGGTTTTTTTAATTATAATTCTAGCGTCCTCCGGCTTGAGCATTTCCGCATCTGGGACCAAAGGATTGTTCACCATAAAATCCCCATTTCCCGGTGTTAACATCACATTTAAATACTGCATTTTCCCCAACTGTGCCGCATTCTGTATATCTAGAAGTCATTGTAATATAAAAATAGGCTTTGCGAGGATTGTTTTGAATCTCAGAAGTAAAAACGATAGGCGCTGACCCAGTAATCAGGCTACCATATTTATAATGGGAAACTCTGGCAGATTCACAAGCCACGCCAACGGTGCCGCCTGATCCGCCACTGCTAGTGGCAGCAATCCAGCTGCCGTTCTGGCAAGCTTGGATAATATTGTTGTTATAACGTAAGGTTCCGTTGTTTTCTGAAGTGCAGTTTGTGCTGGAAAATTTATCAACAACCCTTTCAAGAGAGGCTTGAATACTTGATTTTTTTACCGCAGTATTATCTATTGCTGCTCGATTGATGGGATTGCTTGCAGAAACAGAGTCATCGCTTCCGGTTGAACGCATCTTATTGACGGTATCGTTAAAACTGCCAAATAGAGCTGTTACCTTGGCCGGATCATTACTTTCATTTTGCTGAAAGGTTAGCTCCTGAGCATAAGATAAACTGCTAAAAGTCATTATTGACAACACAGCGGTTAATAAATATTTTTTATTCACTATATTTCCTCCTTGAAATAAAACCATGAATTTGTTATGAAAGTATATAGTGGTTTAACTTAAAAGCAATAATTTTTTTTAAAAAAAACTTGCTATTGTAATTAATACAGTGTTAGCT
>JBFGZE010000178.1:0-1970 GCA_041586955.1 Bacteriovoracaceae bacterium | reverse complement strand
GCGCTCTAGAAAGAAATATGGGTTTAGGCCCAATGAGCATGAACAAGGACTTAAGAGATTATTTGAAAAAATCTATAAGAGTATCGACAAGGACGCTATTATTCAGTCAGATATGCATAAGGCATATCCAAAGTTTGTCTCTAAGTACTTACAGTATTGTACCTATAAAACATATGAAGGAGGACGATCGTGCGTAAGCGGCCAAGGGGAATTAAAGAAAAAAGGCTTCGATCCACTTTTTACTCTTAATCACACTTGCGCAATGTTACGTGATTCCATCAATCGACTGGTCCGTAAAACTTGGTGCTCGACCAAGCGAGTTGATAAACTCCAAAAACATCTCGATATTTTTATCGCCTATTATAACTTTGAATACTTAGGCCTAGAGCTCAACACCACCTAAATACACCAGTTATTATGACTTATTTTGAATAAGGAAATTATCACACCCTCTCTCCAATCATGAACTCTAATTAGCTGGCCATTTCAATGGCCAATAAATTAAGGGCATCAGTTGCTGTAAATATTCCTACTATTTTTCCACTTGAATCATGTATCAAGGCGGAATTGATCTTTCTTTGGGACATACAGCGAACCACGTCGCCAATATCACTATTGGCCGGTACAGTGTAGGGATTTTCCGTCATAATATCTTTTGCCGTATATCGAGTCACATCACTGGCAAATGATACGAAACGGATATCACGATCACTAATAATGCCAATCGCCCGTCCCCCATGAACCACAGGCACATGGCGTATTTGTTCTTTTTGCATTAAATTATAAACTTCCATAATGGAAGTATCTTCATCAACCATAAAAACTTTATTCACCGTAAACTTATGGAGGTTTTCTCTTTCCGATTGATTCATGACAACTCCTTTTTATCTTTAATTAAATAAACATCACAATTTGCATTGGCCTGTAAATAAGAGGCAAAGGAACTATGAAATACATTTTCAATTTTTCCGCGTGGCCGGGTCCCAACCACTGCGATATCGGCATCGATCTCATTAAGAAAGTCAATGACTTCCATTTTCGGATTTAATGATTGTAAAACAATCGTTTGAAAACGAACTTCTTCATTAGAGCGATTGCCAATCATATCGACTTTTTTCTCCGATAAAACTGACTCTACGGATTTGGCCAGCTCTTCCATTTGCTCTTTATTAGGATAATAACTGGTCATAAAGTCGTAGGAATAGGCCTCTTTCTTTAAGCAATGAAGAAGGTAAACAGTACTTCCCTCAAGAGGATACCGGTCTTTAAAAAGACTAAGTAATTGCAGGCAATGATCATCCAACTCGGTACATAAAACAATTTTTTTCATCTGAATACTCCTTCTCATTAGGTAAGAGCGAGGGAAAACGATTGTCCCTTATACCTTATTTAAAGATACTTTTTCTGGGGATTGTTAAAAATGCGACAAATTAAGATAAAAGTTGATTATTGTCAGAAATAAAAAACCGCGAATAAAGCTCAATCGCCATTATTCGCGGTTTATATTATGGATTTATAAATTTATAAATTAAATGAGACCCATTTCCTTAACGGTATTACGTTCATTTTTAAGCTCATCGTGAGTGGTATTGAATTTTTCTGTACCGAATTCATTATGAGTAATCCCCTCAACAACTTTAACCACACCATTTTCAGTGCGACAGGGGTAAGAAAAAATCAAACCTTCCTCAACTCCATATTGGCCATTGGAGCAGAGACACATCGAGTATGTTTCACCAGCTGGTGTATCATGAGTCATATTATAAACCCCATCAACCACTGCGTTGGCAGCGGAAGCTGCAGAAGAAGCGCCTCTTGCCTTAATAATAGCAGCACCACGTTTTTGAACGGTACTAATGAATTCACCTTGAAGCCATGAGCTATCAGTAATTGCATCTGCGGCCGATTGACCATTAATTTTGGCATTATAAAAATCAGGATATTGGGTGGCCGAATGGTTGCCCCAAATT
>JBFGZE010000177.1:0-1974 GCA_041586955.1 Bacteriovoracaceae bacterium | reverse complement strand
CTCACATGATTATACCGTACAGTGTAAATAAATAGCAGACCCGGCCATGAATTGTGGGAACCAGATGACCAATAGGTGTTTAAAGTTAAGCCTCTTAAATTAACCTATCCATGCTATAATACACGACTACTGAAAGGCACTGGTACTTTCACTTAAGCTCATCAGGCCATTGTCCTTTTTAAACAGCAAAAGGCATCTCAATGTGCTCTAGTACAACATTTTTTTAGTAATTATGACATCCCACGTAGTCAAAAAGTTTAACTCTAGTTTAAAAAGAATTTTAAAGGGGAGATATAATGAAAAAACTATTTAGTGTATTATTATTGTTACCGTTAATTACCTTTGCAAGTGAGTTTTGTGATAAATACAACGACCGGCCAGAGTATGATATTATTCATTCTTCGAAAAAGCAGGCCAAAATCTCCGAGGCCAAATGGAAAACGATTCCTGTTTTAAAAGATATGGAATATGAACATTGTAGGGATGCGATCACTGAAAGAACCTATGATGCTAGCAATGGTGAAAGATTTTATATTTATACGAGCCATGAAGACGTTTGTGATGGTGGAAACACTTATGGTGCTGTTCTAAACTCTAAGTGGAAATTAGAAGCTGAAATTAAGGATGGTGATATATACTGTATCGACTAATCTTTGATAATTAATGTCCAACTCCGAGTACTATTTTTTCTTGATTCCAAATAATCCCCCCTGCTAATCGTAGACGAGCTTTATTGTACTGCGATTAGCTTGTTTTCGAAATTATCGCCAATACAGGGGGCCCTCGCATCGAACTATACACCCAAGGATAGCGCGCCCCTCAGAGATCCAGGAAATTTTAAATTTCAAATTAATATTCATAGAGGATTTCTTCAAGAAGGCCAATCTAACGCACACAAGGCCAGTTCAAAAACCTTTACTCATAAAACTGTTTTACTATTAAAAGCGGTAAAACATAGGAATTTAAATCATTTAATTAAAATTAATCGTGCCATTTGAACCAGTCGCATCACCCCATCCGCCAAGGCATTGAATAGGAGAATTTTGAATTCCACCGATAAAACTATCAGTTGTATAAATAAGAGAAACCCTACCGCCAGAGCCACCACCACCATCGTAGAAAGAATTACCACCGTCCCCTCCATCGCTGTTAATGGTACCTGTTGCTCCATCAATAGTGTTAGCAATAATATGAATGGCACCGCCACAGCCTCCGCCTCCACCATTATTCCCGGTATCCGACCCATCTCCACCATTGGCAACAAGATTTCCATTATGGGTAAAGGTTCCTGTGACATTAAGTTTTATATAACCACCTCCTGTCCCAGCAGAATTGGAGCCTCCCTTACCTCCACCACTTCCCAGACTGGCGGGTGCAGTTAAACTCCCGTGTGAAGACCCACCTGCCCCATTAAATCCGGCGCCACCATTTCCACCATAAGCGCCGCCACCGCCGCCATTTGCGCCATCAGCTCCGGCCCCAGGGCCAAAAGTCCCAGTATAACCCAATGAAGAAACATCAATCGTACCGCCATTATCAACAATAAGATTATTATTAATAGTCAGATCGATGAAATAAGTTTGAGCTGATGAATTTGCTTCATGGGTTAAGATACCGCCTGATTGAATGGTCAGATCGTCTAAAGTAAGAGCATTTCTCATCTCCATTTTCCCACCACTTGCGATAATAAGATTATTACTAAGTCCTGAAAGTGTTCCTGAATTGGTCAGATGATAATCAAGTGTTGAGATGGTATTGGTAAAAGTTCCTTCGTTAATAAATTCGCCATTCCCTGATATAGTTGTTGTACCGAGAGTCATGCCACTGGTGTTGAATAAAATGGTGCCATTATTAAATTGTAAATCATCAAAGGTATGACTTGATAGCAGCGGAGTCGTAGCACCAATATTTCCGCCATTATCTATATACAACGTTCCGCCGTTGGTATCATTCGTTGCGTCGCTAAAATAAATT
>JBFGZE010000176.1:0-1994 GCA_041586955.1 Bacteriovoracaceae bacterium | reverse complement strand
GTCAATTATGCCTAGTAAATTCATTAACAGCCTTAAAACAGTAACAAGCTGACTATTAAGAAAAGAATACTCTGATCATTTATCACAATATTACTGGGAGCCTGTGTTATGGACGCGTGCTTATTGTTTATTGAGTGCGGGAGGTGCCTTTCTTGAAACAATTAAAAAATATATTCAGTCTCAAGAAGAGCCGAAAAATTAGGCGTCCTTCGGACGCCTCGCTATCCATCTCCACCCAAACGTACCGTTCTGGATGGAGTATTCCGCGAGGTTCGATAAATTTAAATAGCTATTGTTTTTTATCAAAAAAGGATTTAAATAGCTATTGTTTTTTATCAAAAAAGGATTTAAATATGGAAAAGACATTTGAAAATATTGAGAAATTTTATTCAGTCGATTCATCTGCACCAAAAGTACTTGGATTAGATGCTGGCGATAAAAACTATATGGGTCTAGCTGAAAACTATCCGACGCACTTACTCGTCTATGAATTAGCTGAAAATATTAGAGCCATCGACATAGCAGGACAAGCCGCCTACCATGACACCTCTAGATTTGATGCTGGCCACACCTTGAAAAATGTAGCTTCAGCAGCAGTAAAAGCCGCAGGTGGGCTTGCAGCCTTAAGTGTAACGGCGCTCACTTTACCTGCTATTGTTACACTTCCAATAGCTGTGCAGTCGGCAAAAGCCGCAGGCTTAGCTCTCACTTCTGGTTTGCAAGATGTTGCGAACATTGCTACTCAGAACAACAAAAATAGTATCTATGATCGAAAAAGTGAAAACAATGTCATTATTGATGAATTAATACGAAGAGGGTTTTCTGAAGACAGCATTGTTGAAATTGCCAAAGCTGCTCAAGATATTCACTCTGCTATAGAAACACCTAGCTTTGACAATGTTCAAGATGGCTTAAGAAATATTATGTCTGGACACCCCTCCCGATCACTAAAAACTGAATACTTTAATGCCATAGAAGTTTTTGATGCTCCAGAAAATTTACCTAAGCCTGAAGGACTCAATAATTATGATCCTTTTTTGGTTTCAATCCTTCCAACTGAAGCCTATATTGAGCTAATTGATCACATAAAAGACGGTGACTGTAGTACTATGGATGCTCGACGCCAAACGGTGGCTGAAGGATTAACCAAGCTTAGCGAAAATCCTGATTATAAGCTTTCAGTTGATATAGCAGGACAAGCAATCAACCAGAATGTGGATATAAAGTTTGATCTGAACGAGACATTAGGAAAAAATCCAAATGCTTCTTGGGGCATGGGATTAAAGGTAAATAATGAATATATTATGAGAAAGATGGAAGAGGACTCAAGTAAGCAGCCTCAACGAAGTAAATTTCAGCCAGATGGCCCCTCCCTCTCGCAATAGGCCCAGCTAGAAAGCTAAGAAGGCTGACATACAGCCTTTTTAGCTTTTTCCAAACACAATTCAAAATAAAGAACTAGATAATGCTAATCCATCTCTGAACAAATGAATTTGGGTGCCCTGAATTTATTGCTGAAAAGCTGCTTAGGAAAGCCGGTATTGCCGCTGCTTAGTCCCGGTAATAATTAAAAAAACCCAAGCCTTAAAAGCTTGGGTTTTTTGTTACCTAAAAAAGCAATTACACCCTCAAAGGCTTCAATTTAAAGAGTTGGTCATCAAATCGAAGCGCCGGTTTAAGACGAATATTCATCGAACGCAGAATATGATTGGATGAAACCTCAGCGCCAAAATCGAACAAGCAATAGGAAAATGCCCAGCCATCCTTATCGCGATCCAGCAACTCAATAAGTGAGCGCTCTAAGATGTCCTCGGTCAGCAATGGCTCCACATCACTCCAGTAATTAACGTGGAGATAAGGATCAACACCTTCACTGAAGTGATAAGTAATGGCGCTACGAACCACCTCTGTATCGATATCACTCTTACCCATGCTCGATAATTGAGTAAACACATCATGGTCAGCCGGAAAGTACAGCGACTTGGTTTCTCCGT
>JBFGZE010000175.1:0-2026 GCA_041586955.1 Bacteriovoracaceae bacterium | reverse complement strand
TGGCATAAACTAATAACTGAGTTTGATATTTTTTTAACTTCTCTGGAGTCAGCCCTCCCGTTTTATAATCCCATATTTCACATGGAGTCTTATCTATCTTATCAAGAATAATAAGATCTGGGGTGCCAGAAATCATTTGACCAAAGAAATCAAATTTAATTTCTCGTTCTGGGACTAGGCAATTTATATCAAGTTCCCTTAATTGATCAAAAATCCACGATAATTCATTTTCGGTGTCATTGAACTCTTTTTTGATAATCGCCTGGTATATCTCATAATGAAGATCTGTCCCCCTCTCTTTGCTCGAAATGATGGGTCCAGGCATATTGGCAATGATACTCTTCTCTTCAACAGACTCGATATCATCTTCACTTATTCGACAAATATTTTGGATAAAAAATTTATAGGGACAATCAATCAAATCAAGAACTCTTGTGACAGATAATTCTCCCGATATCCCCAATGATGCTTCGCCATCATCAAATGAGAGAACCCCATAATTATCCACTCGAGAGTAAATGATATCATCATGACTCGCCTCAGGAAGAAGTTCATTATCACAAAGGTCTACTTCTAGAGTTTTTTGTTCAATAATATCGCCCAGCTCAGATTCAAAAACATTAAGGCCCTGTAACCAAGAATTCTTTAAAGCATTTTTCCCACCGTCGCGATATGACACATCGATAATATGCAAACCACTTACTGCCCGCGTACAGGCGACATAAAAAAGTCTTTTACTTTCACCAAAATCTCTTTCCTTATTGAGATACTCCTCATAGACCATTTGTGGAGAAACATAATATTTTTTACGGTTGAGATCCTTCTTCCATTTAAAGCTGTCAGGATATTTACCAATTAGTTTCCGCTCCATATTCATTGTCATAGAATTAAAGGCCGTACCCGCCAAAAAGACGTGCTCAAACTCTAATCCCTTTGAAGCGTGGGCAGACATTATTTGCACAGGGTTATTTGTACCGCCATATGAAAATTCCACCGAGTAATTATTTTTTCTATTATTAATAACCTCGTAGAGCATTTCCTCGCTTATAGTTGTGATATTAAATACAAGCTCAATAAATTGAGAATTATTCTGATAATTAGAATTTGAAATCCCCAGATCAAATAGCACCTTTTTAAAGGCGTAAATGCTATCAATAGTATTGGACAAATATGAAAATGTAGATATGAGCGAACTTATACAATAATCTTTCTTAACACTTAGAGAGGAGAGGATATGCTCCAATAAAAATCGTGATGAGGTCGACGACGAATCTTCAAATTGATCACTCATTTTTTTTAAATTTAATAAGTGAATAAATAGTCCTGCAATAGGATCATTACTCGCATCAAGCTTTAATTGAGCGACAAAGGGAATTTCATTCGCAATCATTTCTTCAATTAAAAAGCGTGATGGAAGAAGAGTTTTATATAATAAGCAACGCTCCTCCCCCTTATATTTCTCCAATAAGACAATTAGTCCCTTGGCCTCAATCTTATAATGGGCCTCCCGTGAGTCAAATTCAGCATCTACTTGAAAAGACCATTTACAAACTTCGCCCTTTTCTTCAGCTACTACATTCTGAGCTTCATACTCGATAGGTAAACGATCCATTCCGATATAGGACTGCCCGGCAAGAAGCACTCGATTGAAAAACTCATTATTAAAATTAACAATATTAGCAGCTGAGCGATAATTCTTAACAAGGCTAAGTCGCCGAGGTGATAATTCTATTGCCTTTTCAAATACGGAAACATCTCCACCTCTAAATCCATAGATGGCCTGTTTGAAGTCACCTACGAAGAAAGTGTTCCTCCAATTATTGGAAATACTTCCAAGAATTTTAAATTGAATATCACTCGTATCCTGAAATTCATCGACAATAATATATTTATAAATGGATTTTACCGCATCCAGATTTTCTTTAACCTGAAGTCCTCTATATACGATATATTCAATATCCGAGAAGCCAATTCCCTCTTCATCAAAGTATCGTTTATCAATATAGGAAAACAACTCCCCAATCAT
>JBFGZE010000174.1:0-2187 GCA_041586955.1 Bacteriovoracaceae bacterium | reverse complement strand
GCATTTGGCCATTTAGCAAAGCGCTCTAGAAAGAAATATGGGTTTAGGCCCAATGAGCATGAACAAGGACTTAAGAGATTATTTGAAAAAATCTATAAGAGTATCGACAAGGACGCTATTATTCAGTCAGATATGCATAAGACATACCCTAAGTTTGTCTCCAAGTACTTGCAGTCTTGTACCTACAAAACATATGAAGGTGGGCGATCGTGTGTGGCCGGTCAAGGTGAACTAAAGAGAAAAGGCTACGATCCACTTTTTACTCTCAATCACACTTGCGCAATGTTACGTGATTCCATCAATCGACTGGTGCGTAAGACTTGGTGCTCGACCAAGCGAGTTGATAAGCTCCAAAAACATCTCGATATTTTTATCGCCTATTATAACTTTGAATACTTAGGCCTAGAGCTCAACACCACTTAAATACACCAGTTATTAAAGCTTGAGAGCAGTGGGAATTTTCCCCTCATCTTGCGCACTAAAGTGGCAATTAAGAACCTTTTTCTTATCAAAGGAATCCACTGAGAAATGGTTAAGATCATGGCGTGAAGCAAATAAGCTTTTCAAGCGGTCGCAACCCGACTTAGGACTGTGACAATATTTGCCATCTCTCTCATCACATTCGATTTTTAATCGTACCTGAGCTCCCGCTTCACAAATCACTTCGCCCATCTTACGGTTAATATAACCACGAGTAAAAAACTTGTTTTTTGCCATTTTACGCTGACAGAAAGGGCCAACCTTAACAATTTGTCCCATACAATCAAGACGATGATTATCTACGGCCTCTAATAAAAGAGAATCCTTAACGCCTATTTCTAAGCAAACATCTTTAAACGTGTAATTGATATTCTTTTGTGACAAAACCCGATGACCTAATACTTTAGAGTAGCTCATCGGGCCTAAAATAAAAAAGAGTAAGCTCAATAAATAAATCATTGATCTATTAAGAGGGAAAGAGACCTCTTAAGCGCATTGCTCTTTGCAAGCGATCAAGAGCGCCAATAAACGCCGCTTTTTTCATATCCACACCATAGTTTTCGGAGGCAGTGACAACACGAGTAAAAGAATTACTTAGGATACCATGTAATCTCTTATTCACTTCTTCTAGATCCCAGAAAAAGTTCTGAAGCCCCTGAACCCATTCAAAATAAGAAACAATAACACCACCGGCATTACATAAAATATCGGGAATAATAAAAGCACCCTTGGCCGTTAAAATCTCGATCGCTTCTTTGGTCAAAGGGCCATTAGCACCTTCGGCCACGATTTTGGCCTTAACATCACCGGCATTGTCACTTGTCACCACACCATCAATAGCAGCAGGAATAAGTACATCAACATCCAAGGTCAAAAGATCATCATTTGATATGGCCTCAGTTCCAGGCATTCCCTTAACAAAGCGGTGCTCTTTAACCCATTCAATCGCCTTATCAACATCAATACCGTTAATATTATAAACAGCGCCAGAAACATCCCCTAAGGCGACGATACGAGCGCCTTGCCCAGAAAGGTCTTGAGCAGCGGGAGCACCCACTTTACCAAAGCCATGAATGGCAACTGTTGTATTTTTATCAATTGTCATCCCCAATCTTTCGGCGGCGAAGTTCACACAATAAGCGACACCTTTACCAGTCGATTCGGCTCGGCCAAGAGAGCCACCAATACTAATAGGCTTACCTGTAACCACCCCGGGCACGGTATGACCTTTTAATTGAGAATAGGTATCCATAAACCAGGCCATGGTCTGGCCATCAGTTCCTATATCGGGGGCGGGGATATCCATATTTGGTCCGACAAACGTACTAATTTCTGTCGCGTAACGTCTGGTCAAAGACTGGAGTTCTTGTCTTGATAATTCATTAGGATCAACCTGAATCCCGCCTTTTGCTCCGCCCAATGGCAAACCAACTAGGGCACATTTAAAAGTCATTAACATAGCAAGAGCTGCTGTTTCCGAGAGGTCAACACGAGGGTGAAAACGAATCCCACCCTTACCAGGACCAAGAGTCATATTATGCTGAACCCTGTAGCCCTGAAAAGTTTTAACCGTCCCATCATCTAGACGAATAGGAACAGCAACCTGAAGCGCCCTTTTGGGGTATTTTAATCTTTCAAGAATGTTTGGATCGAGGCCCATTGAACCGCCAGCGATTTCCAATTGTTTAAATGCGTCCTGAAATAAAG
>JBFGZE010000173.1:0-2207 GCA_041586955.1 Bacteriovoracaceae bacterium | reverse complement strand
ACAAGAAGCTTGTTGCTATATATCCAAAGTATAAAAACGATTCATTCAATGAATGGCTTCCCAGAGATCTGAAAGAAATATCATTAGTGTATAGTCTTTCTGAAACTATGGATCCTGACATGAATCAATTTTCAAATGGAGAGGTTTCGGAAGAGATTGACAGGCTTCTTAAATTATAAGAAGCCCAGCGAATTAAGGCTCCTTTAATGGAGCCTTGATTTATTTTTAGTGTGATTTTTTTATTACCTATATGTTCCTGACCTACCGGCAGCATCATTACTTGGTGAGCCATAAGCCTACTGGAGTAAATTGCCGAGTACTATCATGAGCCATACGATATTATTCGTATGGATTTTATTTAAGTAAATATTTATATTGTTTTTTGAATTGTAGATCTTATTTTATAGTTCTTCCTTGGGGAATGCCTTTATCAAATCTTCTATTGGAAGGTTGAATTTTTTTACGCTCGTATAATTATCAATGTTATCTAATAGTTCAGTAAAGTCATCGCCAGTGTGGATTGTAATACTAGTCTCATTAGGCTTCTTTGTGGTGGAGTAATAGTCATGGAATTTAAATTCACCACCAACAAGGCGGTCTGATAAGATGATCCATTTATTTGACAGTCCATATGCATCAGAAAGAATTAATCCATGAAGTGAAGATGACAATATGTTGGAGCACTCCATAAGGTCATTTACAAAGTCTTCAGGTTCTTGTTGCACGTCGATAATCTTCACACTCGGATTTGAGAGCACTGAGTCTGGTATTTTATCTTTGTCTACATAATGTGGAACTATACCAATCTTGTACTTTTTATCTTTTTTTATCGGGTAGACTAAAGGCATAAGAACCCCAGGGTCACCAAGAGGTATGGTTCCTAAATTAATATTATACTTTTCACTAAGCAATCTAACTGATTGCTTTCCTCTAAGAGCTTTTATTTTTTTTGGATCTAACTTTTCAGGTAGATCGGTTGTGCTTATGAAGCCTGATCCCCAAATGTAACTTGATAGTTTTGCCTCATGCATTACGCTGCCAATAGCCAAAAGGTTAGGTGATTTACCTTTTTGCCTTTGGATGCACTTAACGTTAAATAACTTCTCTATTAAATATGGATTTAAAATGTCTCCTACATTTTTATCCTTATCAAAATAATAGAGTGATATGCTCCCTTTTTTTTTGTAAGCATAGAAATCAATTGTCGACCCTAAAGTTCTTTTTATCTTTCTGGAAAAATAGTTAAGGTTGTATTTTTTTATGTTCATAATATGCTCTTGCTTTCTGATGATTATTCAATATGAGCGCCATAGTCTCTTCCCGGTATAGTTGAGTCCAAATGTCCGGTATCTATACAGTTTGGTTCAATACCATAAGTTTTCAATCGGTGCCATTGTAAGTAACCAGTTAGATAGTCAGCGGGCATTCTGATTGGATGGGCCATTTCTAGTAGACGCTTTGCACCACTATGAGATAAAACATAACCAACTGCCCCGATAATACAGCGTTTGGATGTTTTACTTGGGTATCGATATCTTGCCAGTATATAACCATCTGGGAGTTTACTTTTAATAGGCCAGCTTTTTGCTTTACCATGGAAAAGATATAGTAACTCAAAGTTGGGGCACTTGTTGAGTGCAGCATTTAATACTTTAGGAAGAGAAGAGAGCAGGAAAGCGTCATCCTCAAGAATGATGGCGCTATCTAGTTTATTTTCTATTATTTTTTTATAAACTTTGATATGGCTTAGTGCACAGCCAATTTCTGAATTGTTCATGCTGTGCCCAAAGTTTTTTTGGCAAAACTCTAGGTCGGTGTTTTTTAGCGTTTCACTATCAAGCTTAGTGCCATCAACTCCATCAATAAAGTCAAATTTTAATCCAAGACTGTTAAGTTGGTTAGAAATCAAAGCTCTTCTCTCATGGTGCCGAGGAAGACTGATGACGTATACATGAGGAAAACTATCGTTTTTAGACATGGCTTCTTTCTCAATTTTTCCGAAACACATAATTCCCCTTTATCTTCCGCCACAGGCCGAACACGTCGGTGCGGGGGAAGATGGCGATGCGGCGGATCTGATAGGGATCATCGTGCATGGCCAGGGGGCCGCTGTCGGTGGCTACCGCGAAGGGGTAATCCAGCTCTTTGGCCAGCGTCTTGCTGTCCTGATTATGGCTGCCGAAGGGGTAGGCAAAGGAGGCCAGCTT
>JBFGZE010000172.1:0-2265 GCA_041586955.1 Bacteriovoracaceae bacterium | reverse complement strand
CCAGCGGAATATGAATTTTGAAAAGTGTATTCAGAGTCGAGGGTTAACTCTGAATTAGTTGCTCTGGCATTATATGCCACCCTCTCATTTTTACCTGAGATTTTTTCATGCCAGTCAAACCACACAACGCCCATATCATCGGGAAAGTTGGCAGAGTTAGAAGTGTTAATGGTCGAATACTTTTGGCCAGCAATTATATCCTGATCGAGGGTGCAACTGTATTTTCTAATATATTGAGGGGTATAAACTGTTTCTCCTGCCTCATGCTTAAAGCGAGTAGGTGTCAGGAGTGTTAAAATATCATCTGTTCTTGAGGTGTAGTGAAGTGCCTCGTAATTGGCCTCTCCCCACGTGCCTATACAAATAACACCGCCATTTTCATCAAATTCACCAGGGGCCTGGGACAGGTTCAACTCTGTGGCACCTGCTCCAATAGATGGTGGAGATAGTGTCGAAACAATTGGTTTTGGAAAAATATAACCAGAATAAAACTCAGTGTCATTATTAAGTTCATGGTCTTTGTGAATATAAGATGCGCCAATCAATCCTCTGCGGGCAGCAACGATAAGGGCATAGTTTTTAATTTCAATTGTGATGAGGTTATGATCAACTGAATATATTTTGGCAATATCATTGATTAAAGCTTCTTCGCCGTAAAACCACTTAATAAGATTTTCAAAGATGGGGTAGGTTTGAAAAGGATGATAGCTCATTAAGCGAATGAGTTCACGGTATTTTTCATCGGACAAATTGTATTTACTTGGCCTTGGCCGATTGAAATTTGTACCTTTTGCCTCTAGCCATCGTCCCTCTGCCGTCGCTAGAAACTTTTCTTTTCGAGCTGCTTCCACGCTTGATGCGTGGTCAGCATCAGTTTTGGCCAATGCTTTTAAAAAATCGTCAAGTTCTGTGCCCTTTTGCTTATTGTAGGGCCTGGGAAAACTTAATCTGTGATTTTCTAAAATATGTTTTTCCACTTCTACCTCATCCTAAAAGTTAAATTAAATTTAGACTTTTTAGAATTTTGAATTGCACGACCTGCTTGCTCCATTATTCTGGCAATATTGTCTAAATCCTGTGACGGAATAGACCTACCACTTACAATTTTATTTCTCAGGGCCTCTAGTTTAATCCGGTAGCCGTTGACCTTGTTGGTGTGATCATAAGATGAGTGTCCTTTTAAAAGGCCGATCATTGATCTCAGTGCTGGTAAATGCTGTCTTGCTATTGAGTTTTCAATCATCGCCTTTTGAATATTAATTTCTTCATTCCTATGGCCTTGAAATGCTTCTCGCCCCCCAGCGTGTTCAATAATTTCATGGTGTAAAATTTTATGATCTTTATTTTTTGAACACTTAACACGAGCACCATGCTCACCAACGGCAGTAATTCTGCCCGTACTTTCTTCTTCCTCTCCATACTTTCTAAAACGAACAACGTGGCCTTTTGAAATAGTTTTTTTGTGTTTGCTACTGTGATAGTGAACAGGGTGGTGCTTAGGTGGTTTCCCATGTCTAATCTCTCCTGTTTCGTGATCTCTGTAGTGTTTCAAAATTACCTCTCAAGAATAATTGTTATAGTTTGTACTCTTAAAACCACGATTGTAATGGATTATTTTGGTTTTTCTGAAAAATAAAACTTGACTTTATTTTCCCTTATAACCTCGGGTTAGTAAAGGGTATTAGTTATGCCTATTTTAAGGATGAGAGGCCTAAGAGACTGGTTTAGGCCTTGAATAAATCTATGTTAAAATGAAAATTAATGGACTTTTTAACCTTACCACCTACGATATTTGAAAAAGACCTCTTTTTGAAATGCTGAACCGCTATTCTCTCAACATCTGATTTTATATCATCAATGTTTTTTCTTTTACTTATGCCCAGGGCATCGTAGAGGGCATTAAGCTGCTTTTTACGCACTGAGGGCCTTAGTCCGTGTAGATTGACTCTTCGATCATTGAAATGTTCAACGACTTCCTCTAGGAGCTTATCAAATACTTTCGCCTTGGTTTTGGACAGCTTTTTTCTCTCTACTGTCTTTAATGCCACTTCGTTAAGCCCTGGCCCATGCTTTAGATCGTGAGCATGGGCGTGTGAAGAAAGTGCTGTGGTTTTTTCATTAAGATCACCTCTCGTAATTGTTTTTGCACCACTGAATGACTCTTTCAAAACGGCCTTCCAGGACTTTTGATCAATACCTTGGGGTGGGTTTTTATAAAGATCACTTAGCTTTAAAATCTCTTCTGGGTCTTGAACTTGGCCTTGT
>JBFGZE010000171.1:0-2292 GCA_041586955.1 Bacteriovoracaceae bacterium | reverse complement strand
GACTCAGCATTCATTGTTTGTTGATGCTTGAGTTTTAATTTACCAATTAATATAAATGGATACAGGAAGGTAAAAATTAACACTCCAGACAGTTTTGCAAATAACTTGATCATGGAATCGCCTTTTATCTCTTTTTTAATAAATTTATTTATTTTAAATTATTTTTCCTGCAAAGAAAAGGTTTGGTTTTCAAATAAACATTCTATAATCGGATTTAATTATTGATTATTATATTAAATGGAGCTGTTAAATGAGTGAAACAATAATGTTATATCATGGAACTTCCAAGCGGCGTGCTAAATTTATTCTAAATGAAGGCATGGAAGGGGGGTATCTAACAACCTTACCCGCTTTAGCTGAATATTTTGGCATCGAGCGCATGGATCGAGACGGTGATGAAGACTTCGTTATTTTAGGTGTTGAAGTCGAAATTAGCCATTTGTTTGCTGACTTTTTCGCTTATGATGTGCCCATTCCACTGTATCGGAATAAGTACACCCAATCCGATCAGGGGTGGGACGAGTTTTGCGCGGTGGGTGTTGTCCCGTACCCTACAGATATAAAAGATTGGAAAACCTCTATCAATATCACGTATTGTGCCTATTATCCTAACGACATCTCGCCTACAGCAATAACAAAGCTCGAGCCGTGGTCACTGCGTGAAATTAAGATAGAGGCCTTAGAAAAGGAAGAGCCTTTGAAGAAAAAACACGCTATCAATAAGCATCTAATATGTCATTTTTAACAAAGTTTTAACGAATAAAGCGGAATTTTAATTCAAATTGCGAAGCAATTAGTGTGGGTAGTTCATTATAAGCCTACATTTTTATAAAGAATGTATTTATCAACGCTATACTATTGATACTTACATTTAAATATATTTTTTTGGAGAAGCATAAATGTATGTCCCTATAAATAATGGGCGATTATTTGAGCGAAAAATATCTGGTGATGCATATGCGATGGTGGGTTATGTGCAACTTGATGACCTTGAGCCACTTGAAGGTCCTAGCTATTTGGTTACTTTTTTTGACGGCTATCCAGAGGTCCATGAATATGAGAAGCTCTCCAAAAGTTCTAAACCTTCAGCGTATAATATTTCGAATGTCGATAATTTGTTGACCGAACAGGTCTGGAACAGTGTGACCTGTGACTTGGCCGGTTCATCGCGGTTTATACCGGTGTTACCGGAGGAGGGGTGTTTCATTCTTTACTCGGCCTCCAACCGCCCTCTGTTCTCCAGCTTGTACACTTCTATGCCGGATGATTGTTGGGTGGACATTAAGGATCAGACTTTATTTGCCATCGAAGCGCCGATCAAAACGCAGGGTATGAAACTCAATCAGGTTCTCAGCGAGCCGATATGGCCACATTACGACGGGAGAATGTTTGCCCTTAATGGTCTGACAACCGCAGCGCGAGAGAACCTGCTGGCCGCTCGCAAGCTGATGTTCTCATATATTGATCAGCAGCTCTCCGAGGCTGAATATAAGCAAAAACTCCATTCAGCTCCGGAGGTGAACAGTATGATTACAGGACGCTATGATGAGCAGTACCATCAATTTCTTAAGACCCTGCGCGCTCATTGTGAACAACAGGGAATGGATCATAACCTTTTTGAGAAACCGTATTGTGAGCGCGCCGAACATGAAGTCATGAAATCGTTGTGCTCAATGACAATGAAAGAAGTGTTGGAATTGCCCTCGAAACACCGTAGCCGGGGTTGGATCGATCACTCACGGTAGTCGCAACACAATTTTATGATTAAAGGGAATGAGTTATAGGCGTGTTGCCCATTCGTTTTTTTAATGGCTCACCCACACGCTGTTCAATGTCGACACGAATGCATGTGCTCAATAGAGAGCTTAATGCGTCAATCGATAAAGCAATGTCATCTTTTTCCCATGCTTCGACCCAGCGCTCTGTCATGATTGCTTCACGTTTGTCCATTTTGGCTTTTACCCAGTTCATCTCTTTTGGGTCTTCCATATTGTCGTCAAACAGGGGCTGCTAACAGCAGCCCCAAAAGATAATAAAACCTATTCATTTAATATAGATTGATAGATAATTATTGTTTTTAATATAACAAAAGGACTTGTTTATGATTAAAAATATGTTAACGATTGGCGAAGCCGCCTTATTATTAGGCGTTTCAATTAGCACTTTACGGCGATGGAACAAGAGTGGCCAACTGATTCCGCAATATAAAACCTGTGGTGGCCACCGACGATATTCGATGGAACAGATTCTCCTGATCATTCACCCAAACCGGGAAAAGGAGAATCGCATCAG
>JBFGZE010000170.1:0-2309 GCA_041586955.1 Bacteriovoracaceae bacterium | reverse complement strand
TGGCGTGTATCTCTTTTGTTTACCTTGTTTTCTCCGTGTTTAAGGCAGACAGCCTACGCAGTGTTGCTGATGCATGCTATGGCATGCTGCATAACTGCATTATGGAACTTGATAGCAAAGAAGTTGTTGAGGCATTATCATCTGAAGGTGTAGATCCTTTCTTGAAAAAATATTGGAATATTATAGAAAAGAAGCCTTGTGATTAGAATTCCCCTTGATTCGTGTCATTTTTTTCTTGGATTTATTTTGTTTTTAAATAAACATATTGCTGTTGCTCCTTTTTTATCATAAGATCGCATTCAAAATTTAATTTAAAATTAGCTGTATAAAAGGAATTCTCATGTTTAAGTATAAGATTGACCGTTGGCCGGTCTTTATTATTTTGTCGTTGTCTGCAATTGATTTCGCCCTGTATTTTACCGTTGAAAGCACAGCTGCGCTGATCTGCTATTACCTTTTGATGATTGTTCCCAAGGGCACCATTTGCGCATGGAATCACCATCATCAGCATTTGAATACATTTAAAAGCGACATGTTAAACCGCATTCTTGAATTCTTCTATGCCCTGCACACTGGGGTGACAACTAACCTGTGGGTGCTGCACCACAATTTAGGTCATCACCTTAACTTCCTCGATCAGGAAAAAGATGAGAGTCGCTGGAAGCGTAAAGATGGCACCCAAATGGGCTTCATTGAATATACACTGAATGTGGCATTGACGGCTTACTCTAGAGGTATTCAAGTAGGCTTCAGTAAGCCTGCATTTGCCAAACACTTAAAGCCTTTCTTTTTGTATACAACGATTACCTTTGTGATTTTGGGTATGCTGGTGGGTCATAATCCAGTGGGGGCATTCTGGATTTTCATTCTGCCAATGATCACCAGTCTGATTTTGACTTCAGCGGCAACGTACAAGCACCATGCTGGTCTGGATACTGAAGATGAAATGGCTGCGACTTACAACGATCTGCGTCCGGGCTACAATTTGCTGACAGGCAATCTCGGTTATCATACTGCACATCACCATAAGCAGGGGCGACACTGGTCATTATTGCCTGAGCTGCATGCGCAAATTGAGCATAAGATTCCAAAGGAATTAATTCTGAATTCATCCAGTGAGATGAGCGGGTTGACGGCAGCGTTTTTCAGCGTGAAGCTTATGCTCTCCTTTGGGCGGTAAAGGTATAAGGTTTTTAAAAGGAGCCCTTGAGGAAATCTATTGAATCCTCGTCCCAATGTAAAGCTTTGATGATTTATATATTTAAAAATATTGTCCGTAATAAATAAAAACCACTGGCATGATGTGAAGTTTCAATCGTCAGTGGTTTTTTATTATGAAAATAAAAATAATTTATTTATAGCAGGCCCAATAAAATCGACCAGCCCACTCGTTCTTTTTTAGGTATATTTTCCAATAACCATTTTCAATATAAAGCCAGCCATAT
Source organism: Bacteriovoracaceae bacterium (assembly GCA_041586955.1). Lineage (GTDB taxonomy): Bacteria > Bdellovibrionota > Bacteriovoracia > Bacteriovoracales > Bacteriovoracaceae > JBFGZE01. Next base: position 864 of record JBFGZE010000170.1, on the reverse strand, counting down.
TCCATATTGCCTATGCCATTCGCACCAGTAATTGCACAATTCCATTCTGTTGTAGCAAGCACGCAAACGGTTTGAGCGCCTATATATGGGGGGATACAGTCGCCGGACTTTGATTGAGTATAGTCCGCTGGAGTAAAAACCGGAACATTATCTACCGCTTCTTTGATATTTTTAAGCATTTTTTTCTCAAGATTTAAATCTAAAGTTTCTTTATAAGATGATGATATGTTAGAGACTTTTGTTTCACCTATATCAATTATCGCTTGATTACTTCCTGAAATTACCGTTGAGTCGTTTAAATTATTCGCACGAAAATTATTTGCTTCGGTGTAAGTTTTAAAAATAGCCTTAATATCAGCCCCCTCCATTTTTTCAGTGTAAGCTGAAATATCTTCAGCACTGTTAGCTAACTGAGATGTTAATAGTGTCGCTGTTATAAACGTAAGAAGTATTGATTTTTTCATGGCTTTATCCTCCGTGATTAAATATGTTAATTATCTATGATAGCATGCCCAAATGAATCCGCCTGCGTTCGGACCTCTATAGGTGTTGATTTTCCACTGACCATAATACATATAAAGATATCCATACTCACTCTGTTCAACACCATTGAAACCGGTAATTGAACAAAACCAAGTAGTATCAGGCAAGTTACAGGTGTACCACCCGTATTGATAAGGAGCTCTACAATAGCCCGTAAGACTAAGTTTGTAGTCATTAGGGGTGGTTTTAGAGGTAACATCTTCAAATGATGTAGAAATAGTTTGTTCAATTATTTTTTTTTGAACAGACTTCATTGAATTAAAGTAGCTTGGATCGATAACTGTTTTTTGAATTAAAGAGTTATCTATGGCTGCATAATCG
>JBFGZE010000169.1:0-2315 GCA_041586955.1 Bacteriovoracaceae bacterium | reverse complement strand
TATTCCATCTTATCCATTTGGTGCAAACGGCCTCGATTTTAATGGCCATTTACTAAGCCTGACAGCGACTAATGACTACAGCGGTTATTGGGCAGTTGATTACACCTACGGCATGAAGAAGATTCCTGCGATTATTGCTCGCTATATCATTATTTCGGCATCACTTACTATCGTTGAAAATTTAGCAACGGCCTTTTCCCCTGGTATTGCCAGTCAGAGTACAAGCCTCGGTGGTATTTCCGAGTCAAAAAGCTATACGGCATCGGCAGAGTTCTCCCTCTACTCAGCACTCACTAAAACGCTAAAAGAAAAACTTAAAGACTATAATCTTGATGAGATTATCCGAAAAATGCGTGGCATTAAAATGTACTCGTTATAGGGGACAGAAGTGGTATTAAGCAAAAGGCACTCTGGCAGGCAAAATAAAACTCACGGTATTAAAACCAATGCCGCTGATTTGCGCTCTCACATATCCCTTAAAAACATTAAAAACTTTATACGTGCCCATGGTGTTAAGGTAAAAATTTTTAAGGCGATCACGTGCCCCTGCTTAAAAGAGTCAAGTGATCAGGCATCAATCGTTTGTGGTGTTTGTCGAGGTAGCGGTTTTGCTCATATTGGATTGACTGACAACAATAATACAAATTGTGTAACAAAACGTATTGTGATGGGAGGCCGCACTGTTCACAACAACCTCTTTCGTAAGGGTGGAAAACTAAAATCAGGTGGCACCAATGCAGTTATCTTTGATTATCTTCCCTCTGTCGGTGATCTTTTCCGGCCCTCCACTGATATTGAAATAATTAATGATGAGTTTCATAAGCGCGGCCATGTGTATGAAAATGGAAAGTCATCTGAAGTCTTATACAATAGAACAATTATTGGCGTAGAGGGGATTTACACCATTAATGAAGATAAGTCTCAAATCATCAATTATCGTCCTGGCATTGATTTCACAATGGATGACCGCAAAATAATTTGGAGTTCACAACCAGAGGCGATCAATCCCTCACTTGGCCAAAGGTATGCTGTTCGCTATCAGGCCATTCCAGACTATATTGTTATGGACGCAGGCCCATCGTTTCATATTGAACACGATCAGGATGAACCCGAGGCGGTGCGAGAACTTCTTGATAAGCCTATCGTTTACGATGTGACTCTCACACGAGTCGATCAAGTTTTAAAAGGCCGTCACAATGAAAAAACTGTCTGATATTTATAAAGCTATTGATTCGCTCGATCACGGCTGGCATACCAAGAGGGCGATGAAAAAAGCTCTCCAGCTAATTAAAAATGCCATCACCTCACGAGGCACCAAGAAGGCCCAGAGGTACGCTAAAGGAAAATTATCACTGACCTTTAATAGTAAAATGCGCCCTGTCGTTAAAACTGACGACACCATCTCTAATATCATTGAACACGGTTTTAAAACTTATAACTGGGGCCTGCGAGTGCTATCCAATCCCAGGGCAAGAAACGTCAAATTCGACAAGAAGGGCAACCGCTATAAAGTCATTAGATTAAGAGATCGAATTTTACAGGAGAATATCTATCGAGTAGTCAGTGAGAAGAGTATTCGGGAATCTGGCGGTGTTAAGTGGCGCATGAATGGAAGGCGAGGGGAATACTTGATGCGCAAATCTCTCAGTGAAAATCGCTCGGTTGTCAACGTCATGATTAGAGGTGGCGTTCTTAAAGACCTATCACTTGATCTTAAGCGTAAATTTAAAAAATAACCTAGCGATAGGCCCAGTTAATAAAAATTCATTTTTATTCTGGGGCCTAGATAGGTATTCTAAGAACAAATGTGCCGTTTGCGTTTGTTCGCAGCGAATTGGCGAGGTGGGTTCACGGAAGAGGTCATCTCGCCTCCTTTTCTCTCTCTCACTTTTTTCTTTCCTACAATAGACCTAAAGGGTTTAGTTATAGTACCATTGTTCTATGACTAAATAGGCGATTGCAATCGTCGTTTCTATGTAACAAATGGACTTTTTAGAATGTCGGTAATCTTAGGCCAAAAAGTTATCAAAACTGTTCTTCAGGTCGAACTTCTTCGCCTCGTCAAGAATAGCGATTATCGAGAAACTTTTCTCGCTAATTTTGATAATTTTTGCGCCACTTTTAACGCCTTTAACGAATACGCTCAAGCAGAGGGCGTTAAACTTGAAAATAGTCTTGAACCAATTGATGACATTAGAAAATATATTGAAAAAACTGATTTTCACGTCAAGCTTGGTTATCCACGATTGAGTGGACAATACCCAGAGATTTGTATTGTCCTTGGTAGCAATAATAATTTCCATGATAGTCTTGGC
>JBFGZE010000168.1:0-2369 GCA_041586955.1 Bacteriovoracaceae bacterium | reverse complement strand
TTCGGGCAGCATAGATTCATACTAAGCTAAGAGCAATGCTTATCCTGGTCGCTATTTGTAAGTATCCAAAAACATAAAACATTGGGGGAGAGAGATAAATTTTTTATCGAAGTTTCAACACCATTTATATGGACCAGTTGTAAAGCTTTACTTAAGAAACAAAAAAACCTGCGATTCCGCAGGTTATTTCTTTTTTATATCAAAGCACTATCTAATTAAATATAGTCCTGAATAAAATTACGAAAGCGACGTAATTGGCCTTTGGCCTTGCGTAAGGCACCACGCATACTTTTATGTGAAGCGGCCTTAGACTCACCAATCACCTCAACCTCACAAGTAGAATTATTATAAATAATAATATCGAGTTCACCGATTGTACGCTGGGAAGCAGTCTTATGATAAGCAACACCTGAAGCGATAGTGTATCTATTCTTAGGATACATATTCGTTAATTCTTGAAAATAATAACGGCTCAAAAGCTCAAGAACAACACCCACATTTGGGCGATCAATTTGCTCTTCATGAATAAGTCGTTTTGTATATTCATAATAGGTTTGGAGCTGATCCTCTAAGTCGGCAAATTGCACATCATATTTATTCGCGATGGCCTTTTGGTTAGCGAAGGCCCCAAAGGGTCGATCAGATTTATAATCAATTTTAGCACCGTAACACGACCGGTTATTAACTGCGCGCTCAGGAACAAGTGCACACCAAACATAATCAACACCTTTACGAGTAATGGGAATCGCATAATTGAAGCCAAAACTCTTAGCATTGTTAACGCCAGCAGTGATGTAACTTTTAACGTTACGAAAACGTTTTGGCGACCATTTGCGGCATTTAGAGCTAGAATAATTATTTATTTGTTCGAAATAGGCGGCCCCTAACATGGAACTAAAAAGAACAGAAAGACCTAGTATTAATCCTTTAATCTTCATTAAATAAACTCCGTTTATAATTTACTTATAGTTAGTATTAGATTGGGATAATAGTAGATGTGCGCGCTCAGGTATGTCCAGAATTTAATAACTTTTTCTTCTGTCTCCCATGAACGTGCAGTTCATATAAGGAAATTTTATTTTGACCTCGGTCGCCGTATCCGCTATAGAAAACGCATGAAAAAATTCAAAATGTTAATGCTACTCTTATCATTGCTCCCTCTTCCCCTTATCGCGAATTGGCACTGCCAGAACAGGAAATATTGCGTCGCCTTCACCCCTGAAGATGGGGTTATGGATTTAGTAATTAAAGAGATCAAGGCCGCTAAAACATCGTTGCATTTGGCGGTTTATAATTTTAAACACCCGGTCCTTTTAAAACTCATTAATCAAAAAATTGAGGAAGGCCTTAAGGTTGAAATTCTTTTGGATTATCAAAGTTCTTTTAAGCACCCAACCTATAATGAAATAGACCTTAGTAAATCTAATGTAAAGGCCTATCGCCTACCAGTTCTACGAGGTGGTAATCCACAAATGCATAATAAGCTTATGGTCATTGATAATAAGACTGTCCTCACAGGGTCTGCCAATTTCTCATCCTATGGGCTATTGGCCAATTTTGAAAATGTTATGAAAATTGAAGACTCCCATCTTCTTAAACCCATCAAAGCGGAAATTAGAGAACTTAAGGCCCTGGCAAAAAAAACCTGTCAAATATTTGCTCAGGGCGATTGTGATAAGGCCCCTCAAAACTATCACCCCATCATGGATCACTTTTTCATGAAAGGAAGTTTTAAATTATCAGAGCTTCAGGCCACCCAAAAAGGCTGTAAAAGCTTAGCTAATGGAAAAGGGTTACTTAATCGCTTCAACCAATTGCGATCAGATCGATTATTAAATTGCTTTATTGACCCTGACTTAAAAACAAAGCTTCAAGAGTTAGTGGCATTTTATAGCAAACGAGAGACCTTTATTGATGGTAGAAATACGATCGAAGCACCTCAAACCAATCCATTAATAAGTCCCCTTCCCGCCAACGTTTTATTTGGCCCAGAAGATCCCATTCAATTGGCCATTACTTATCATTTCGAGAAGGCGTTAAAAAGCCCTCTCAAAACGCGTATTTACTTGGCCACAAATTTCATCACAAATAAAACCATCGTCGATTATATCCTCAAATTTCATCAAGCTGGTGGCGATATTCAAATCCTTTTCGATCAAGATCGCTTTACCAATAAAGGATTTCAATTCCAAATTAGGCGACTCGCAACTCTAGGTTTTTTTGGCCCTGAGCAAATTGTAAACGAGCAATTGGCCAAGATTAAAATAGAAAACCCATACCCACCTAAAGACCCACGTAATAAAATTACCTTGGTCAAAAACTCACTTCCAGTAAAATATGGCTCACTCCATCATAAATTTGCCGTTTTT
>JBFGZE010000167.1:0-2380 GCA_041586955.1 Bacteriovoracaceae bacterium | reverse complement strand
TTTTAGCCATATTAGCAAGAGAAGGAAGCATATCATCTCTTGCGGTCTCAAGAATTACACCATCTTCTCTTTTGACTGCTTCGTTTACAAGCAGTAATAGATATGGCCATGAAGAGCCTGAAACCCATAAACCTTTGTGAACATCTTTAATATTGATCTCTTGGGTTTGAACATCCTTAAGAAAGTCAAAGATAGATGCGCCATGAGGTATGAAAGATGTTTCCTCTCTTACTTCTCCAGCATGTATAACGCCTACTTTTTTTATTCGAGGCTTGTCCCCCAGAAAGATCTTATTTTCCATAAATTGGTTCCAAATTCAGGGCACCTAATCGATGAGAAAGGCGCTCTCTTAAGTCTGAAAGCCTTTCTTTAGAAGGGGATTTCAGGCGAACAGTAGTTCTAGGGTGGAATAATGTTGGCTCAGAAAACTCAAGAAGCCCAAAAAGAGACAGTTTATTAAGACGGCTCTTCAGCTTTTCCATTCGTAAATTATGGTATTGATCATTTTTTGCAACTAAAAGCATACGCAGGTTGTGGACCAGTGCTGCTTTTTGATAATTCATAATTTCAATAATTGCCATATCAAGATTATCAATATGATCAGCTTCATTCATATCTGATAAGGCATATGTTCTATTGGCACGCTTATGTAAATCAAAACCTACTATTAACCATTGTGGATCTTTATGGTAGCTTGTTGAGCCGTAGTACATATGCTTAAAAATAAAGGCTCGGTATGCAGACTCACCACGATAATTAATATATTTAACGACCGAAGGTCGCCCAGGCTTAAAGTTCATGCTTATTCCTTAAAAAATAGAAAGTTATTTTGCGCCTACATTATTTAATGATAAAAAAAATGGCCACATACTTCAAGTATGTGGCCATTTTCTTAGGCAAAAATTGCTTAGGCGTTCACTTCAGCCTTCAGCTTGCTAGAAGCTTTGAATGCAGGAACTTTAGCAGCTGCGATGGTGATCGGGTCACCAGTCTGTGGGTTGCGGCCAGTACGCTCAGCACGCTCTTTTACAGAGAAAGTACCGAAACCAATCAGGGTAACAGAGTCACCTTTAGCTAGGGCACTAGATACAGCATCCAGAGTTGCGGATACAGCGTCTTGCGCTACTTTCTTAGACAGACCAGTTTCTTCAGCTACTTTAGCTACCAGATCAGCTTTAACCAATTTGCTCATATTTATTCTCCTAAAGAATTTAAAAATATAACTCTTTAAAACAAAGAGTCCATTGTTGCTTTTATTTTGATGACAAAAGATGAATGCTTTAAAATAAAGCACATCTTTCCTCACGCATTTGAGGCTTTAATATACCCACACTAAAACCTCTTTGCAATACTTTTTGCTAAAAAAAGTCACTATTTTTAAGAGAAAATGTGCTTTTTTACTTTTATCCCATAGGTTTGAACGTATTTTAAGCAATTAGGGCTATTTCTTCATCTTTGGATGGGATTTTTGGTTCACTTAAGCTATTAATATAGTCATTAAGTGCGCTTGTGATTTTTTTACAGTCATCATTGTAAGATTCATGCCTTTCACTTTTACCATTAGAACTAATTGATAGGCGATAATCATCAGTTGCTGTATAGACAGTTAAAAGAAAAACTTCTTTTTTAGCTAAGATTTCAGCAATATTAGTTAAAACTTTCTTGTACATCGGATTGCCATCGAAAGAGTGATCATCAATATCATGAATAACTGAAATATCTTTATCTCCACAGTTAACTTCATCATATTCTGGTGGGTTGTGCCAATCGCCTGCGAAGGTCTGAAGGCTGCGTTCTGCATCATACTCCAAGAAGGACGGAGTCAATGTCATACGTGCAGCCATTTTTTCTTCAGGATAAGGTGAGCCATCGCTATAAATGTCGCAGACCTCATCACAATCACCTTTAAAGATCATAAGCTGAAGCTTATGCCCTTCTTCATCATAATCTACAACAATGCCAGCATCCTTGAGCTCAAGGTGCGCCAGGTTGTCGTTCACGTCATATATAAAATCGAATAAAACAGATTCATCAAGCTCAATAAGAGCGTCATGGGTGATAGTGTCTGGCTTGTTTTGCATTACTTTACACCTCAAATAAGTTAATTAATATAATTATATCATAAAAGCGATTAGTCTACCTACAGTCTTGAGGCTGATCTTGAACTTAATTCTAGAATAATGTATATTTTAAAAGAAAAAAGGATGTAAAAATGGACAGAGATTGCCAGCACCACTCCTTTGTCGTTGATGACAAAGTAGAAATTACAGAAAACTCAACAGTATTAACAGAAGAAGAGCAGGGCTATTACAACTATAAAAAAGGGACTAAGGGAAAAATCAAATTGGCCCACTACATTAAGTTTCTTGTCATTGTGACT
>JBFGZE010000166.1:0-2400 GCA_041586955.1 Bacteriovoracaceae bacterium | reverse complement strand
TGCCCGTGAAAATCAGAAAAGAGGTTTAATTATTATGTATATTCCCAAGACAAAAAGCCAAATTAAAAAACTATACACTGATAATCTCATTCAGAATACCCATATCACAGATGTTGAAGCTGCTAGTACCACCGATATTTTGGCCGACACTCATGCGGAAAATATTTTCGAGCAACAGGTTCACATAAAAGGTATTTTAGAATTAGACAATTTGGAAAACATTCATGGTGACGACCTCGATCTCAAGGCGGCAGAGCGATATATAGAAAGGCACCCTGCGACTAAAAACTCTGGTACAGTCGAAATTATTGACACCGCCATAACAAAAAAACATGCTCTTGTGGCGACAGGTGGAGCATCAGAAGGCGACAGTGTTCTCAATAGCTATAGCGTTGTCGGCCCATTTCCAACCAGTGGATATATTTTAATAGGAGATCGAAATGAACCCGAATTTGAAGAAGTCCATTTTAGTGGTTTTGATGGTAGTGTTTTTACTCTCACTAATCCCTTAGCAAAAGACCATGGCAAAGATGAGCCCATCGTTCTTAAAACAGTTGGGAATAGGTTTTTAACGGGCGGTTTTAATATTTATCTCATTACCTTAACAGGTGAGCGCATTGATTACTCTGTCCCAAGCGATTATGTTATTTATGATGGTGAAGATCGTGCCTATGATGTCCCTGCAATTGCCGTCAAAGAAGGTCAAGACAGCTTGGCCCAGGCAGACACTCTGACTAATTTTGCCTCAACACCTCCATTTGAGGGGGCCGCAGTGACCAACCCTGGCCTCATAAACAATGGTATTGATAAGCAATCCGATAGTGACCTAAGAGATGAAATTAGAAATTTACCTTTCACACTTTCACGTGGCGTGGACACTGCCCTGGTATCAGAAGTCAAAAAGGCCTCATTCGACGGTCGAACAGTAAAATTTGCGCAACCCTTTGAGTCGATAGACAGCACCGAACCTGCACTCATGTATATTGATGATGGTGGTGGATTTACACCCGATGAAGTTATCGTTTCTGAAGAAGTTCTTTTAGAGGAGGCCGTTGGAGGTGAGGACTTATTCTATCTTAATGATCAACCTCGATTAAAAAAAGATGGCCTCGATGGAAACACCATCTATCTTTATAAAAACGCCTCGACCTTACTTGTTGAGGGTGTCGATTATAAAATTGATTTTCATACAGGGACGATTAAATTACTTGAAGATAAAAGGATGCTTAATGGCGAGTCACTGCAAGCAGGTTTAAATGGCACTTCAGATGCCTATATTCGCTATACTGGACTTCTACAGGAGGCACAGTGGCGCATTGACGGGAAAAGACTAGATAAGGAAAACTACCCTGGAGCGAAATCATTTGGCGCAAAGGTGACGGCCCTCGTGCCCGAAACCTTTGACCTTGATTTAGACTTAGCGATCTTTACCCTAAGTGGCATCGGTAAAGAATATGTTAAGCCTCTCATTATTCAAAACATTTTATCTTATATTAACTCAATTCAGATTGGTGGTAAGGTGTTGATCGACCAATTAAGACTGGCCGTGCTAAGCGTCCCAGGTGTCATTAAAGTCGAGTTCTCTTCTCCGACAGCAGACCAGCAATTAAATGTTGGTGTTAAAGCAAAAGCAACATCGAACAATATTAATATTAGATAAGGAGGGCATTGTGAAAAATAAAGAGATAGAAACGCAAACATTTCTTGATTGGGTAAAGGGCATCAATAAGAAAAATGTGGCGCAAAGAGTATGGCAAATGCCCGTAGCGGATTGGGAGGCCCTTGACAAAGAGGAAATCCTCAAAAGCCTTCCCACGTTTATTCAAAAAGTTAAGGCCGCTGGATATACAGAGCTGACGACACGTAAATATGAAATGCTGCTAAAGAGGTACAAATAATGTTTAATCTATTTTTCAATCTACACAATCTTAATCTCAATAAAGCTTTTAAAAAGGGCCACTTTAGAAAAACTGCGACAGGCGGTATTGTCTGGGTTAAAGAGCATCACGACTCTCGCCAGACAGCCAAGGAATATGAAAAGTGGTTGAAGAAAAAACACGAAATGAGAGATGATCATTATGAGAAATTAGATAAAGTTGATCACTATGAAAAAAGAATGAAGTTAAGAGAAAAGCTGATGGCCGAGAAAGAAAAACACGAGGCCAAAAAACCCATTAAAAAAGGTTCTTATATTTATCGTGATGATGAAAAAGCACAAATCCTAACAGATGAGGGACTTGCCGAGCTAAATCTTAATGAGATGTCTCATGTTAATGATTTTGACATCGCCAAAATTTTAAACGAGGACGTTACTTATGAAGATCATTACTATATAGGTAAAGATTACGATAATCTTGTAAAAAAATATCTCGGCAAAGACAAATATCTCACAGATGAGAT
>JBFGZE010000165.1:0-2548 GCA_041586955.1 Bacteriovoracaceae bacterium | reverse complement strand
CTTATGCATATCTGACTGAATAATAGCGTCCTTGTCGATACTCTTATAGATTTTTTCAAATAATCTCTTAAGTCCTTGTTCATGCTCATTGGGCCTAAACCCATATTTCTTTCTAGAGCGCTTTGCTAAATGGCCAAATGCTGGAATCCGCGCCACTTCGGCTCCTAGAATAATTCGTCTGTCCTTATCGACAGCAATTGAGATGGAAAGTGGTTTCATTTTGGTATGTTCTGTCGTTATTAAATCATCAAATTGCATCTTTTTAACTTTAGTTTGTTCAAGCTGATCTAGCATTCTTTTGTGCTTCTTTCGTGCGCGGGCCGCGAGCAGATCGAGTCTTGAGGCAATCGTTTTACGGTTGAGTTTTAGGATTTTTGCAATTCTTCTCATGGAAACTTTTGAGCACAATAGGTGCTCAATCATTTTAAGGTGGCGTCTGTGCTTTAGTCTATAATCATCGCGAAAGGTTGCTCGTGAAAAGCGCAGCCCACAAAGCTTACAGCGATATCTTTGTATTCTCTTCGCATCACAATTGCGCTTAAAGAACCCATCTTTAACAATGGAGCTTGGATTTTGACACAACTTTTGGGGGCAGTACAGATTCATACTAAGCGAAGTGCAATGCTTACCCTGATTTACTATGTGCAAATAGCTATAAATATAGGGTCTTGGAGCCGAGTGGTGAAATACTTTCTCGAAGTTTTAACACCATTTATGTGGTCCAGTTATTTAATTCTAAATTGAAAGAGCTTTTACCACGTTTTGAAGATGAGGAAGGTACTGCTCTTTTTTTGCTAAGCAATCCGCGAAAGGAACAGGTTGAACACGACCTTCACAATACGCCGTCACACTTGCGGTATTTCCCTCTAATAAGTTCATAATACCTATATGGCCCATTTGCGATGCCAAAAAGCGGTCCGTGGAACTAGGGTTGCCCCCTCGTTGAATATGGCCCAGGATACAAACATGGGCCTTGATTTGATAATTCTCATTGAGGTTTTTTTGAATTTCGTAACTCAGCCCCGGAGTATCTCCTTCCGCGCAAATAATGATCGAAGAGTTTTTGCCGCGATCAATCCCTCTTTGGATGTCTTGGGAGATTTGTTGGTAATCCACCTGTTTTGAGGGGAAGACAATATTTTCCGCGCCGGTACAAATACCGACATGGAGAGCGATTGCTGGTGATCGACGACCCATTACTTCAACAATAAAGTTACGAGCATGAGAATGAGCGGTATCACGAATTTTATCGACCGCTTCGACACATGTTTGTACAGCGGTATCAAATCCGATGGAATAATCGGTTCCTCTAATGTCGTTATCAATAGTACCGGGAATACCAACAATTGGAATTTGGTGTTCCCGGTGTAAGGCCATCGCACCATTGAATGAACCGTCTCCACCAATTACAACGAGAGCATCAATCTTGTTTTTCTTTAATATTTGGGCCGCTTGAGTGCGAGTTTCGACTTCGTGAAACTCTGGGCAGCGAGAGGTTTGAAGAATCGTTCCCCCATGTTGCATAATATTGCCAACACTTGAAACATCCATGGCAATAAATTTTTCCTCTAAGAGGCCTGCGAATCCTTTTTCAATGCCAAAAACTGCCAGGCCTTGACCTATAGCGGTCCGAACAACTGAGCGAATAGCACAATTCATTCCTGGAGAGTCTCCACCACTACATAAGACGGCAATCGTTTTGAATTTCTGATTTTTCACCCAATACCTCGTTCTATTTAAATATAGGAGTTCCAATATAATTACTAGGAATTTCAAGCCCCATTAAGCTTAACATAGTAGGCGCAATATCTTTTAATGCTTTTTGATCGCCGTTAAGAGTTAAGGCGTGGTCTTTTAAACTGGGGTGGAAAAGGAGACAAGGAACTGGAGCTCCGGTATGAGAAGTGTGGGGCGTCCCGTCGTCATAAACCATTTGATCAGAGTTTCCATGATCTGCTGTTAATAGGAATGCCATATTTTGCTCCTGGCATTTTGTGACCAATTGACTGATACAATGATCAAGGGCCTCGATTGCTTTTTTCGCGGCTTGATAATTGCCTGTATGGCCAACCATGTCGGAGTTGGCAAAATTGACCACATAAAAGTCGATGGATTTGTCATCTAGTAAGGAAATTAATTTTGTGGTGACTTCCGGGGCGCTCATTTCAGGTTTTAGGTCATAAGTCGCCACATCCTTAGGGGAGGGGACTAGAATATGCTCTTCTCCTGGAAAGGGTTTTTTCTCCCCGCCATTAAAGAAAAAGGTAACGTGAGCGTATTTTTCTGTTTCAGCTATTTTAATTTGCTTTTTTCCCAATTGAGAAAGGTATTCGCTAATCCCTCCTTTAACTTTTTCTTTATTAAAAAGAATGGGCAGTTCTACTTCATCCGGGATATAGGGAGTCATGCAGAGAAAATAACCTGGTCTTATAGGAACAGGAAACTCTTTAAACTTGGGGTCGGCGAGGGCAAGGCTCATTTGAATCGCTCTATCGGGACGAAAGTTAATGAAAAAGAAAGCGTCACCCTCACGGATAGCGTAATCCTT
>JBFGZE010000164.1:0-2550 GCA_041586955.1 Bacteriovoracaceae bacterium | reverse complement strand
GGCTTTTATGAAAAAAATTTTATCAATTGTAGCTTTAGGCTGTATAGCACCCGCAACATGGGCAGGAGGCACTCTGCCTGAAAATGATCCTGAGAAAATGCAAGGAGCGTTCAGGGATCGCACAGAAATTATTAGTAGCTTTAAGTCAAGCAATGCAGACGATTCAGTGTCATCGGGAAATCGCACTGATAAGGCAGAAGTTGGAGCAGCGGACGTCAAATTATCCAGAATAAACACTGATTTTGTTCTGAAAAATGAATCCGCATCCACTGGGGCCTGTACTTCAGGGGTGAATGATAATGCGGTTCGCTATATAGGTGGCGTGCTAGAAAGTTGCCAGAATGGTGCTTGGAGCGAAGCCGACGTTGGCGGAGGCTCTGGCGGTGCTGGGCTTTGTACTTTTGGGCTTGAACAGAGAGCGGGTCGCTGGAAATTTGTTGATTATACGCAGAATAAGTCAGGAAAGGTTATTTCAGAGCCTTATCCGTACCCAGCAGCACCCTATACTAGTGGCACTTTTCTTGCTTACGTACCAGCTTGGCGCCATTATTCGCCATTATATTCTTCTTTTTCTAGTTCAGGTTATTTTTCTGGAAAAATTAAGAAAATTCTTTTGCCAAAGGAGGGAGCGAGTGTTTTTGTACAAAAACGTAAATGGACGTGCGGAGATGAGGGCCATGAAAAGGTTGGAACTTCTTTGAACTGTGCTATTGACTTTGATGGTAATTTATCTTTGATAATTAAACCTTTTCACTTTGTTCCTAACCTTGTTAATGATGGAAGTTGTGGCGGACGTTAAAGCCTAGCATCGGTTTTTTAAAAATTCCATATTTAACGGAGCTTAACACGCTCCGTTTTTATTGATTGCATTCCCTGCTTTAATTTAATCGATTAAAGTCCCTAAATTGATCAGAGAAAAGTTCCTTTAGTATTTATCTGACCCCCTAATGATACAAAAAACGGATTTATTTAATAATGTGATCAAAATCACCGATTTGATATTGCTTTACAGGGGAATGAAATAAAATAGAGTCGATTACAAATAAGAGGGGCAGTTCCTGACTACGTATTTCACCAAAATCAATGTATGAATTCAGGATGAAGGCGGACTCAGTAGCTTCTTTTATTGCTGCTTGAGCTTTAGGCGAGGCGCTGTTTGGCAGGTGATGAAGAAACTGGCCTAGTGCTTTATGGCAAAAAACCATATAGTTCTTTGTGTACAACAGGTGTGTATGCCATAACTCATCGACAATGAAGGAGGGCATGCCGACAATTATTTGAGGGGGTTTAATTAGATTCATTAAGAAATATTGGCGATATGCCTCAACTACTTCTTCAAGCTCATTTTTATTTAAATTAAATTCTTGGTTAAAGCGGTCAAGAATAGGGCGCTTAATTGTCCAATTGTTAATAAATTTCACCTTGTCAATAATATCCTTCCGACTTCCTAATGACTCAATGTGGTCTAAAATTAAACGTTTGTTCATTGTGTAATCCATTACAGTTAGGGGCTTTTTAAATATAAAGGTATATTTTACAAAAATTGAAGCCATTTTTAAAGCGTAAGACAGTTATCAGACAAAAATCAGTGATTGAGCAACCTCTGAAGCCAAAAACAGCGTTGATTATGGGGTTTAGAATTACTTAAAAATAGGTCTTGACATTTTATTCAAAATAAATATAATAAGCTCCATATTATTGGCAAGCCAATGATTTAAATGCAATTAATTTATTATATTTAAGGAAAGTTTATGTCAATCGAAGCTACTATTACCAAAGTCATTGTTGAACAGCTTGGCGTTAATGAATCGGATGTTCATTTAGATACTCACTTTGTTGATGATCTGGGTGCTGATTCACTGGATATGGTCGAATTGGTAATGGCGATGGAAGAAGAGTTTGAAGTCGAAATTGCAGATGAAGATGCGGAAGGTTTGACCACCGTTGAAAAAGTGGTTAACTATGTAAAAGAAAATCAATAAAGACTGTTATTTTATAAAGTCTGATGACGGGCTTTTTGATTCTGTTTTAGCCAAATTTAAAGAATTACACTCGACAGGGGGATGTTTTTTTTAAGTCTCTAGGATTATTAAATAGTCAGAATTCAAGCTTTAGTTTGAATTCTGAATCAAAATAGGATCATCAATTAATTTTGATAGGCCTATTTATGTTATCAGGTTTAATCTGATGTCTTGTTCAAATTAATATCGTCAGATACTGTTTGTTCTATCAATTTCTTAATCTGATATTCATTATAATATTCGATCAATGAATTACATTCAAATTCACAAAGTGAGATATTGCATTCATAAGCCATTTTTACATAGCGTTTAACGTCCGGGCAGTTTTTCGCGCAGGTTAGCACCTGCGTCAGAAGGTTTTTATCTGCAATATATGTCAATCTTTCCTTATATTTTTCAAAATTTTGTATTTTTTTATCGAGCAGAACAATCTTTTTATTAATTTCATCCCCTTTCCTTGAAAAATACTTTAGTAAGAAAAAGCTAGAAACAGTAATAATAATTGTCACGCATGCTGTATTATAATATT
>JBFGZE010000163.1:0-2598 GCA_041586955.1 Bacteriovoracaceae bacterium | reverse complement strand
CTATTAATCAACCCATTTATAACAAACAATAAGGCCTTAATCGATTTACGGTTCGACCAAAAACAAACCAAGGTCCAATCCGGTAATCATTTACACAAAAAAAATCATTGGCAATTAGGTAAAATGGCCTGGCAACCAATGCCCAAGACCAAAAAAGAAAACATTAACACACGCTCCATTCAAATTGCTTTAACCCCACACTTTTGGCGTTATAATGAAAAGGGAGAATTGTTCAAATGGCCAATAGTGCAGGGACTTTTCCACCTCAAGCTAAAAGTCCTGCAAAGTCTTCCTGGTGATAAGTGGGAACAAATCACCGGAACAAATAAAACCATAGAATTAAAAGAAGGTATTGAGTTTTTTACCCTCCATCTTCCTTATTCGCTTGCACTAGCAAAGGGAGGACAGGAGCAAATTCTTCACCTATCCATGAGTCCTTTAGAGGCGCCTAAAAGCATAAGTAGTCAGATTTATACTGCTCCTCTTCCCCACCTTTTAAAGACGAAAACACTCAATCTCACCCCTGCTCAAAGACCAATCATCATCATTGGCCATAAGGAACAACGCCTATCCAAAAACGAAAACCACGACAGCATCCAGAATCATAGCGAATTTACCATCGACCAATTAAAGTTATCCTTAGGCCGCCTCGCAGATCATCAATTATTCTCCGACGCGAACCGCACACGAATGGTCAAAGCACAAATGCAACTAAACTCTGAAGGGTTGGACCATAACCTCCTATTTACTCCCTTCCTTTTAATTGTTAAAAATTCACAAGGCGAAACAATTGTTCAAAAGGAAGGGCAAACGTCGGGCTCTGGTCACCTTGAAACAGAAATACCTTTTACCTATAATCCTTACCAATGCTCACAATATAAACGTCATACCCTTGTTTTGATATTTAAAGAGGGGCCTTACCAAGGGCAATCATTACAAAAAGAATTTGCGATCAATTTACAAAACCCGAATGATTTATGGATTGATTTAGATCATCACGATTTACCTCAAGAAGAAGAGTGTCTTCACCACCGAGTGAGCGTCGATCAGACGACTGTCACGCCGCTTGGACTTAACCGCAAAGAATTTGTCCTCAACCCTCTGCTCCATCTAGGGCTTAAAAAGAAATACCGTCTGCAATTTTCCCCAAAGGCACAAGGATTAAACACCTATGGAAGAGAGACTCTCCCAGAGACACTACAATTTGGCGAACTTGAGCTAGAAATTGATGTCTATCGCGCCAAGAGTCCAATACGTGACGCCTACAGGCCCAATTGGCGGCACCTTGAACTCTTAAGCTCAACTAAAGTAAAGGGCCAAATTAGTCCCAGTGGTCAGTTTAATGAGGTTTTCGAATTACCTTTAATGGCATCAGAAACCATTTTCTTGGGCGCCCAAAATATTATGGTGATTACCATGACCCCCAATCAGCAATTAGCGCCACTTGCAGCGACTCAATTCATTCTCCCCTTTCAGGGTATTCGTCCCCAGGTCGTTAAAACAATGATCCTTAATCAAGCACCTAAGATTTCTGAAAATGAATCCACGATGCGCTTCAATATACTCGCAGATAAGGCGAAGATCCCTCCTTCTCCTTGGGGTCAGAATGGACTTGAACTCTATGTCCAAAAGGCCAAAGAAGAATTTGAGAAGAAAAATATTCGTTTTGACCATACTAATAGAGAGGCCCTCAACCGGACGAAAACAACTCGCAATAAAAAGGCCCATAAAACTTTTTACGAAGAAATCTCGGTACGTGACTTAAATGTTATAACCAAAGAAAATGGTGTCATGCCAACGAAGATTCTGCGTAAATTTTGCCGATTTTTCTATGGCCAATCCCAAAATGATACCCAAGAGGATCATCTGGTAAGTTTAGCTTTTAATTTCACACCCAATGAAGATTTTAAACACTGCTTTGAGTCCCCCAACCAATCACTGACTCTCATGCCAATGCAACATATTCTCGACTTACCCTTAAAGAAGGGAAAGGCCAAAGATAAAGAATATATTCATCCTCAATTGATGCAATTCCAACGTGGCTCACTTTTTCGCGGGAACGCATTTTTCGCGGCCCAAGGGGATCGCAGTGCTCATAATACCGGAAATAGAACGACTGATGCCACCAGCTTGAAGGCCCATTTCAGTGTCGAAGGGCCATCCCCCTATTTCTTTGGAGTGGGCATGAGTCGCACAAAATCGTACGAAGTTTATACTAATAAAAACCATTCAAAAATGAAGGTCGCCTTTAACCGCTCCTATACCCAAAGAAGCACCATTAACTGGGAGTATAATGCCCTTCAATTGCAATTTATCGCCAAATTAAAATCTTGTGTTTTAATTAAGCATCGAGATAAAATTACTCGCGCCATGCATTTATGTACACCAGAGGAGTCTCTTAAGAAAACCTCTGAAACATGGTATTTCATTGGTGATATTGAGGCCAAGGCCCATGGGCCATTAGCAGATGCTCCTCAAACTGCCGACGAATCGATGTCACAAATTATTCGCGGCCAGGCCATTTATGATCGTTATTGGAAAGTCTTAGAAAAAGAAGATGCGACAGTCATGATTAAAGAAGGAGGAGAGATTGAATGG
>JBFGZE010000162.1:0-2675 GCA_041586955.1 Bacteriovoracaceae bacterium | reverse complement strand
CGAGAATTGCCTTCTAAACTTGCACTTGAAGACAAAGTAGACCCATGATGTATCGCCTGAACCATAACATAATAATTAGTGCCTGAAGCGAGACCAGATATAACACTGCTGACAGAATTGGCAGGTACTTGCCATACAATTCTTTCGGGAGGAGTAAAGCCTTCATTGAAAAAATCCGTAGGGAGACGGCCGGCATCAGCATTTAAAGCGATAACATTATAAGCAATTGGATCGATCTCATCTTTAGAAATGAGGCCCCCGATAGAGTCTGCTGCATTCCAATTAATCTTAAGAGCATTTAACCCAGAGGCCCCTGGAATATTTTCGCTAGAACTAATCCCATCAAAGATCGCCGTCTTTTCAGCAAAAGTAGACACAATTTCAGTTTCACCGCTACTAGAAGTGACCCCTTCTGACACCTGTAAAACTTCAACGCTAATTTCATAGGAACTATTTTGATCTAGATCTCTTAGAGTATACATAAAGAGATTTCGATAATCCTTAAAAAGAGTGGTCGATGCTCCTGGAACATAAATCGGAGTGGCACTTGAATCGACTGAAATGACGTAAACGACATCATCAGCATTTAAATTTGAGACAGGAAAGAAAACTTCGATTCTTTGGTGAGAAATGGCAGTGGCACTATGGATGCCATTATAAGTAATAGTAGGGGTTGTATCAATAGCATTGGTTTGAGGTACTGTTTTATCATCAATCGTCCCGACGCAACTTACCGCCAGGGAGATGATTAAAGCTAATATTAATTTTTTAAATAAAAAATCCATATAGTAACCGCAAATAAAAATTGTTAAGGTACAATAATACTAACACTGCACAACACAACAGCTTGTCGGATTTATTTTAAAAAAGTTAAGTGTTTAAAAAGAAACGAGTTTTAGGAAAAATGGATTGTGAAGAAAACAATAAGAATTTTCAATTATGACAAAAAAAGTTGCCATTACTTGAGATAATAGGTTGCCCCAAGCAATATTCGAATAGAAGTGGCCGCGGTAGAGACCCCTTGCCCTCTAGAAATACCACCTTCAACCTTTAGGCCCCAAATCTCACCTAGAGAGTATAATGCTCCAGTATGAAGGCCTAATTCGGCCAAAAGGTCACTTTTTTTCTTTACTTCCGTGGTATAGATCAAATAGCCAATTCCGCCATTAAAACCCCAGTAATAACGCCAATTGGGAATAAGCCGTAGTTCCACATCTCTATCCTTAAATACCGCCTTAGTGCCAATGGACATAAAATAGAAATTAAAGCCGCCTCCGATAAAAAAATAGGAGTCTGGGGTAGAACTAACAAGAGGAACTATTCCCTGGGCAAAAAAGGACCTTTTCGTGTCCAAATACATTTCATAGGTAAAACTTAAAGGGAGAGCAGCAACCGCTCCTGCTGCCAGCTCCTCTGTTTCTGTTGTGGTTGTCGTTGTCGTTGAACTGCTTTCGAGACCTGAGGCCGACTCTGTATAATTGGTAGTAATTGTTCCCGTACTGAAAGTTAATTGTTCTTCAGCAAATCCTGCGCAAATATCCGACACAAAAAATAAGGTAACAAATAACAAATTTCTTAACATGGAACTCCTGCCGTACTAGAATTGGTCATTAAAAAGCTTATAATAAATAAGTAATGAAAATCTTCAAACAAATCATATTAGTAGTATCACTTTATTTTACTGGTATTACAATTACTAACTCGCAAGAAGAGCTAGATGAAACGAAAATCAAATACATTCTGATAGACGATTATAATAGACCAGCAGAATTAAAAAATGCCGACTGGGAAGTAAAACGAAATATTATCGATGTGCTTTTAATATCGCAAGAATACTCAATGATATCTGGAAGGCGAATTAAAAATCCCAATAAGAATTATATAAACCATTACGATCTTAAGATAAGTGTTAAACCTGAAAATAATTATTATCGAACGAATTTAGTACTTGATAATTGGGTCACTCCCTCAAAGACCAAAACATTAGAAAAGAAATTTTTGAAATTCAATTATATAACAGACCTAAGGATGAGCCTATATGAATTATTCCTAGGTAAAAAATATGTCGCAAACAATTTTGAACAGCTTGAGGCATCGAATGAAGCGAGGGCAAATGCCATCAAAAATGCTGCTAAAAAAAGACTTAATAAAAAAAATAACCAAAAAGGGAATAAGAAGATAAAAAAGAAAAATAAAAATAAAAATAAAAATAAAAAGAAAAGTAAGAATAAGAAAAACAAAAGAAAGAGGCCTAAGAAGCCCAAAAAGAAAGTCAAAAAAAGAAATCAAAAAAAGAAACCCAAAACTTCTAGTGGGTCATCTTCTGCTCAAAGCAGTGGTTCGGCCGGTCTAGCGGCCAAGGATCCAAAGAATAAAGAGCCAAAACCAAACCCCAAGGACAATGATAAAGACCCTGAGCAGGCCAATGAAAAGCCAAAAGAAAAGGAAAGCGCGGAAGAGAAAAAGAAAAAGGAAAAGGAAAAGGAAAAGGAAAAAAACAAAAAAGAGACCAACAAACCTAAAGATGAAGAACCGGCAAAAGTTACGCCAAAAAAGAAGCTCAACAAGAACAACTTATTAAAGCAGGAGAAGGACAAAAAACACAATCAAAACAACGAAAACAAATCGGCGGATATCAAATTAAACGTGAAAGACAATGATAAAAAAGAGGAGCT
>JBFGZE010000161.1:0-2693 GCA_041586955.1 Bacteriovoracaceae bacterium | reverse complement strand
TGATATCATCATTAATAGCGACCGTTATCAATTATGGGTTAGTGATAAGTCCAAAAAAATTCAAAAGAAGCATTATTATAGTTTATTTGTTGAAATCTTAAAAATTAAGAAGTCTGCTGAGGAGAAACGGTATACGCATCAGATTAAGATCTTGTTAAAAAATGAATTGATCCCTCAGTTAGATATTCATGCTAATAAATTGATAAATCAGTTTGATCTTTATACGAGTTATCGTATGGCATTGACTGAGGCCTTGTTTGGAAAGTTTCTAGTTAAAAAGAAAGAGGCCGAACTCATCGATTATCACTTTAACCGTATTCATAAACTTCATCAATAATCCATTTTTTTTAAAAAAGTCAGAATTTTATTAAATTGTAGGCCCATCTCTCCGATATGCCATTTAGTTCGTATAGAGAGAGCAAAAATGAGTATGGTCGAAAATAAAATTGAATATTTAATTAAAAGGACTGAGAAGTCTGCCGATGGCAGTATTGAACGTACATCATCATATGCAATTGAATCATTCGATAAGTTCTTGACGAACTTTTATGGAAGTCAAAAAGGGGCCAAGGGAAAGATACTTGACCTTATCGATAGAGCTTTGATCGTTGATCTTGATTTCATCTTGGCCTTTCGAAATGAGTTAACTGTTTCCAATAGAGCGAAACATTTTTCTGATATTGAAAAACTAATGGCCTCTTGGGAAAAAGTTTTTATGAGATTAAATATAAAGTCTCATGAGCATATTACTGCGGCCTTAATGAAAAATGGCCGGGTTAATTTATCCTTGGTTGCACGTATTAAGGGTACACCGTGGTCAGATTTACATTTCCTGCTTCGTTTGATTAAAAGTGATTTGTATTCTGATAATGTCTTAATTGATTTTAATGTTAGTGGAAAAGACGACCATTTTAAGTTGTCGTGTGGATTTAAAATAGGGAAATGATATGGAATCTGTTCAGAAAAGTATTGTCATACATAAATCGAAAAGAAAAACCAGTGCTGTTACTTTTCATGCGTTTGGCGAAAATTTAGAGAATTCTTTTGGACAGCATTTTCCCGAGAATCAAATAAATTTCAAGTTGATTAATGAGCTCAATACTAGCCGTTTGTTTAATGCGAAAGTATTAGAAATAATTGAAGACTTACTTGTTCAATCAACCATTGAATTATTTAATTATATGAATGGAACTGCAGAAGTAAAGCTATCTGAAGGAAAAGGGTTTACGAAAGTGACTTTTTCCGTAGTCATGTATAAATCCTTTGTTGAGCATTTGATGGATCCTTTTTCAGGAGATGGGGAGAATATATTAATTGATCAGTTTATCCATTTAAATAATATCTTTAAAGATAATCGCCTGGGGCGAATTTATTTTAAGAGAGATGAGAGGAAAGTGAAAGGACGAGTGCAATCCGTCATCTTCTACCTCAATACTTAATTAAACGAGTACTGTAAGTTAATACCAGACATGGTTGAATCAATTTCAAAACTACTGCCAGACTCTTGACCTATTATCAGGGTGCTACCGCTATAATATTCTAAACTATATTGCTTATATATATTGAGCTTAATTCCATAGCGATTGGTCGAACTTGATGCTGATGTTAGCGTTTCTTGGGACGATTTTAGCAAAGATCCTTTATGGTACATAAAGTAAAGTTCAATTTTACGCTGTAAAATAGTATAGTTGGCACTTATTAAAAAAGAGGCATTAATAAGCCCTAGCGAGTAAACCTGAAGCCCCTCTCCAAAAGTAGGGAGGTTAATGGAATTAGTTTCATCATAATAAAATCCCGCACCGATGTAGAGATTTCTTTTTATAATACCTTTTTTAAAGAAATACATAATCGTTTTAAGATTAGGAATAGGGAAGTTTTGTTTTTCAATGGCCGCCGCTGTGTTTATTTCAATCTGGTGCGCCCAAGGATAATCTGTTTTCTCGATGCGCTCTAAAAAGGCAGTGATCCCTAAAAACTTGAGATCGATCTCAGATGAGAGTAAATAATTACTATGGGTGTTATGATATTTATAATAATTTAAACTTAGTGAGAAAAAATTATCACTCGGTGTGACTTTCTTTCCTGCTGCGAGCTCCTCTTTTTTATCATTGTCTTTCACGTTTAATTTGATATCCGCCGATTTGTTGTCGTTCTTTTGATTATCTTTTTTGTCCTTCTCTTGCTTTAATAAGTTGTTCTTGTTGGGCTTCTTTTTTGGCGTAACTTTTGCCGGTTCTTCATCTTTAGGTTTGCTGGTCTCTTTTTTGTTTTTTTCCTTTTCTTTTTCCTTTTCTTTTTTCTTTTTTTCTTCCGCGCTTTCCTTCTCTTTTGAGTTTTCGCTGGCCTGCTCAGGGCCTTTATCATTGTCCTTGGGGTTTGGTTTTGGCTCTTTGTTCTTTGGATCCTTGGCCGCTAGACCGGCCGAACCACTGCTTGGAGCAGAAGATGACCCACTAGAAGTTTTGGGTTTCTTTTTTTGATTTCTTTTTTTGACTTTCTTTTTGGGCTTTTTAGGCTTCTTTCTTTTGCTTTTCTTATTCTTACTTTTCTTTTTCTTTTTGTTTTTATTTTTTATCTTCTTATTCCCTTTTTGTTTATTTTTTTTATTAAGTCTTTTTTTAGCAGCATTTTTGATGGCATTTGCCCTCGCTT
Organism: Bacteriovoracaceae bacterium; assembly: GCA_041586955.1. Classification (GTDB taxonomy): domain Bacteria; phylum Bdellovibrionota; class Bacteriovoracia; order Bacteriovoracales; family Bacteriovoracaceae; genus JBFGZE01. Next base: position 41 of record JBFGZE010000161.1, on the reverse strand, counting down.
CATTCGATGCCTCAAGCTGTTCAAAATTGTTTGCGACATAT
>JBFGZE010000160.1:0-2700 GCA_041586955.1 Bacteriovoracaceae bacterium | reverse complement strand
CAGGGAATGTCAAAGTCCTTGGCCCCATTGAGGTCGACAATACTATCACCAATCAAAACGATTTTAGATTTATCTACATCATGAAGCATTTTATGAAGGCCATCGGGATGGGGCTTTGGTGTCGCTGTATCCATGAATTGCATATCGTGGAAAAGGTGCATCATATCATGTGACTTAAATAGCGTATGCGCGGATTTTTGGTCACGACCAGTCCATACATAGGTGGCAATATTTAATTGATGGAGTGATGATATGAGTTCCTTTATACCGGGGAAAAGGTCGGGAATATAATCCTCGTTCAGCTCAATAATATCGTCGATGATTTCTTTTATGAAACTTTCTTGTGGATCTTTGACATCAAAGTTTTTGAGTAGTTGGATCCAATCGGGAATGTACTTTTCTACCACCTCATCAAAGGTCACATGGCGATCCAAATATTTTGGTAAAATTGTGGTTAAGTTGCGGAGAAATTTCCCCTCACTATTAATCATGGTGCCATCATTATCGAAGACAACATGAGCTCTGGCCTCATATTTTGATATTGTCATTTTCTGTACTTATCAAATTTAAAAGAAGAAGGGTATACTGCAAAGCAATGTTATCTATTTGGTTCAATTAATATCTTCTTGATAGGGCTTGACGAGGGGCAAATGATTGAGGTCTCCTATAGAAAGGAATAGCTTCAATGGGTTTCTTATGTATTTAAATGCCAAAATCCCCGCCGGAAAAATTGAGGATAAGTGGAGTACTTATCAAAAAGAAAGTCAGTTGATTAGTCCTGCCAATCGGAAAAAACTCAATATCATTATTATAGGATCAGGCCTTGCTGGCGCCAGCGCTGCTGCGACCTTAGCGGAGCAGGGGTATCAGGTTGAGTGTTTTTGTTACCAAGACTCTGCTCGCCGGGCCCATTCCGTGGCAGCTCAGGGGGGGATTAATGCCGCAAAAAATTATCAAAATGATGGGGATAGTGTTTGGCGGATGTTTTATGACACGCTAAAGGGCGGGGATTTTCGCTCTCGTGAGGCCAATGTCTACCGTTTGGCCGAATTATCCTGTCGATTAATTGATCATTTCACCGCCTTGGGGGTGCCCTTTGCTCGTGATTATGGCGGATTATTGCTCAATCGTAGCTTTGGGGGTGTTCAAGTTCAAAGAACGTTTTATGCGCGGGGGCAGACGGGGCAACAATTGATGCTCGCTGCTCACTCTCAATTGGCCAAAATGGTGGGGCAGAAAAAAGTCACCATGTATCCACGCCATGAAATGCTTGATCTTGTGGTGATTGATGGAAAAGCAAAAGGTATTATTGCCAGAGATCTGGTCACAGGTGAATTAAAAAGATTTGCCGGTGATGCTGTCGTGTTGGCCACCGGAGGTTACTCAAGAGTCTTTCGTCTCTCAACCTTGGCCTTAGGTTGTAATGGTTCGGCGATATGGAAGGCCTTTAAAAAAGGCGCTCATTTTGCTAATCCCAGCTTTACTCAAATTCACCCGACCGCTTTACCGCAAACTAGTGAGGCCCAATCAAAGCTCACTTTGATGTCTGAATCTTTGAGAAATCATGGGCGCATTTGGGTCCCTCTGAAAAAAAATGAAAGGCGGGCGCCAAACGATATTCCCGAGGAAGAGCGTGATTATTATTTAGAACGCAAATACCCTAGTTTTGGCAATCTGGCCCCACGAGATATTGCCTCACGCTCGGCCAAGGAGAGGATAGATGCAGGTCATGGTGTTGGCCCTCTCAAGAATGCCGTTTATTTGGATTTTAAACAGGCGATACAAACCTGTGGCAAAGAATTTCTCAGATGTTGTTATGGTAATTTATTTGAGATGTATCAAACCATAACGGGGATCGATGCCTATAGGGAGCCAATGCTGATTTCGCCTGCGGCCCATTTTTCGATGGGGGGGCTATGGGTTGATTATGAATTAATGACTTCGGTGGCAGGACTTTATGCTTTGGGAGAGTGCAATTTTTCAGACCATGGGGCCAATCGCCTAGGCGCCAATTCACTTTTGCAGGCAAGTATCGATGGGTATTTTATCCTTCCGAAAACGATAAACAATTATCTTGCTAAGGTTTTACGGGAAGAAAGGCCTGGAATTGAACACCCTCGTTTTTGCCAAGCGGAAGATGATACCCGAAACATGATTCAAAAAATCCTGGAGATCAATGGCCCAAAAACCGTCAATGATTTTCATAAGGAATTAGGAAAGGTTATGTGGCAAGAATGTGCCATGAGTAGAAATAAAAATGGGCTGGAAAAGGCGATCGCTAAGATAAAAGATCTTAAGAGGCGGTTTTGGCGGGAATTGCGTGTGACTGGAGATGATCTTCAAATTAATATGGAATTAGAGAAGGCATTAAGACTCGCTGATTTTATAGAATTGGCCGAGCTTATGTGCGTGGATGCTTTAACACGAGAAGAGTCTTGTGGTGCTCATTTTAGGGAAGAGTTTCAAACAGAGGAGGGAGAAGCGATGCGCGTGGATGAAAATTTCTCCTTTGTCTCCGCCTGGCAATACGATGGTGAAGAATTTAAATTAAATAAAGAGCAGCTTCACTTTGAATGGGTAAGTCCGGCAAAGAGAAGCTATAAATAAGGTACGTGATATTTGAAAGGGCACGTACCTTTTAGATCATTAGATTCTATAATGTTCTTGAAACCATTTTTCTTTGAAAATTTCTTTGGCCTG
>JBFGZE010000159.1:0-2796 GCA_041586955.1 Bacteriovoracaceae bacterium | reverse complement strand
CGAGAGGTTTTACATTATAGCCTATATTAGAAAAAAGGTATTTATGATCAATCGGTCCCTCATAACCATCTAACCATTTTGAAAAACGATTACCACAGGCGCCTTTGGCAGAGAGATTGGTGGCGCCAACACAATAACAATCCCGACCCCACCAGGCAAAACTTCTGGCGGTGGCAATAAGTTCCTCATCGTTAGAGGAAACCATACCGCCTTCACCGGTAGTGATGTGGTGAGCAGGGTAAAAAGAGCAAGTGGTTAGATAGGCATAATCGGAGAGGTCTCTACCATTCCATTTACTACCTAAGCTATCGCAGCCATCCAGAATGAGGTGGATGTTTTTACTATCACAAATTTCTTTTAATTGATCCATATCGAATGAATTGCCGAGAACCGGAGATGCGAAAACCGCCACTGTGTCATCATCAATATTATCGGCGACAGAATCTAAATTGAAATTGAGATCGTTAAAGTTAATATCAATAAAAGTGGGAATTAGATTATTTTGGACGAGAGGGGCGATTGTCGTCGGGAAACCTACTGGGGAGACAATAACTTTTGCACCATCTTTCCAATTAAGATGTTTCTTGAGGGCAGAAATGGCAATAAGATTAGCGGAGGATCCGGAATTAACCATTAAAGAAGATTTGAAATTATATTTTTTATTAAACTCTCTCTCAAATCGAGCTACTTGATCCCCAGAAGGTAGCCAACGGCCAGTGAGAAAGGTTTCAATTGCCGCGAGGGGCTCTTCAATATCCCATACTGGGCCTGAGTAATAAACCCAACTTTTCTGCGGGTCAAATTCTTTCATTTTCTTATTGTAAAGGTAGGGGAGCATGCCCTCATCATTTTCAATAGATTTAATAAATTCTCTGATCTTTTCTTTTAATTGCATAGAGATTCGATTCCTGATCTTAGATCGATTATTGGTTTAAACCCCAACTTTTTGAGGGGTTCGGTTGTCATGTAAAAGTTTTCGACTTGAACGATTTTATGAAATTCTGGTGGCTTCATGTCGCCTATTTCCGATTGTGAGCCTGTAATATCGATAACAATATCGATTAAGTCTCTAAAAAGAGTTTTTTCTCCAGAACCAATATTATAAATGCGATTGAGCTCTCCATTTTTAAGGACACTATCAATGGCGCGTGCGACATCATCAACATGCATATAGTCGCGATAAAATTGACCCTGGTTATAAAGTTTAATGGGGTTGTTGGCCTTTAATTCATTAATTAAGTATTGGAGGGCATTTTTCTTTTTGGAGACACCTTTATCATTCGCTCCGTACACATTACAAAGACGCAAGATACGGTAGTTGAGTTTAAACGTCTGGCAAAAAGAAATCAATAATTGTTCGGCACAATGCTTGGTGATGGAATAAAATCCTTTAGGGTTACAGGGGGATTCCTCACACGCAGGTAAAGTCGTATCGCCGTAAACAAACCATGAGGAGACAAAATTAAAGGTACCGCCTGGGTGTTTTTCTTTAAATTGATTAAGAGTCTCAAGAAGAATTTTGAGGTTTGTATCCACATCTTTTTGGACGTCATCAAAGACGTGATAATTATGGGTGGTGGAAATAAGGAAAAGAACATCCTTATTTTTGGGAAGACGGTTTTCACGTGGCTCAATAAAAGTCTCTTGCTTTGTCAACTCAACGAATTTTGAGCCAACGAAACCGGTACCACCAAAAACTGAAATTTGATTATCCATGACACCTATATCCTTAAACTTTTAACCCAGTCTTGGTTATTAAGATACCAAGTAATGGTGTCTTTAAGTCCTTGCTCAAAACTCATAGTTGGCGTCCAGTCGAGTTCTTTTTTGGCCTTTGAGAAATCGATAGCGTAACGCCAATCATGTCCTTTGCGGTCCTCAACAAATTCGATAAGATCTTCTGATTTATTAAGATGCTTGAGGATTAATTTAACAATATCGATATTTCGCATTTCTGCCTGGCCACCAAAATTATAGACTTCGCCGGATTGACCTTTGGTAAATGCCGCCCAAATGCCGGCACAATGGTCGTCGACATGAATCCAGTCACGAATATTCCGGCCATCGCCATAAACTGGAAGTTTCTTATCAGCGACAGCATTTTTAATGATCAGTGGAATGAGTTTTTCAGGGAATTGATAAGCACCATAATTATTGGAACATCTGGTAGTGATGGCATCGAGCTTAAATGTTTCAACATAGCTGCGCACCAAAAGATCCCCAGAGGCCTTAGAGGCAGAGTAGGGGCTATTGGGTTGAATAGGGTTATCTTCAGTGAAGGCCGGGTCGGATTCACTTAAGGTTCCATAAACTTCATCAGTGCTTACTTGCAGGTAACGGAATTTTCGACCAGCATTATGTGCACGCATGGCGAGGTTGAGAAGATTCAATGTGCCGTTGACATTAGTCTGCACAAAAATTGACGGGTTATGAATGGAGTTATCAACGTGAGATTCCGCCGCGAAATTAATAATACCCACTAGGTCTTCGCTGTATAATTCCTGAACTTTAGAGTTATCGGCAATATCAATCTTTTTAAACTCAAGATGGGAGTACTTGGCAATTTCTTGTTCAATAGTGGGGAAATGGCCGGCATAGGTGAGGTTATCAATAATGAAGAAGTGATAATTTTGTTCGTGAACTAGTATTTTTTTTAAAAAATTAGAACCGATAAAACCGGCACATCCTGTGACAATAATACTTTTCATACACACTCGTTCTTTTCAATGGAAAAGGTAGAATTGACTCTAGCAAACGAGGTGAGGAATTAGAAGAATTATTTATTTTTCAATAGTT
>JBFGZE010000158.1:0-2811 GCA_041586955.1 Bacteriovoracaceae bacterium | reverse complement strand
GGCGCCTTGAGTTTAGTGGCCCAATAGTAAAAGGTTGACGGACGGATACCTTGGCGCTGGCAGAAGGCGGTCTTGCTGAGGCCACTGTCTGCCTGGGCTTGCAGCGGTGCTTGCCAGTACTGACGTTTTTGCTGTGGGGTCATTGCTATTCCTCTTGTTGAGAGGAATAGCGTGCCGCAACGACGTTAGCGCGAGAAGATGGGGTTAATTAGCCGCTTACGTTTATCTCACCAAAATACTGCGAAAAAGCATCAATGCTCACCCTGGCTCCCCCGAAAAGGGAGTATAAGATCACAATCGGCTCTGCGGGTCAAATCCGGCTGAAGTGGTTACAAAACGTTCGTGATCTTGCCCTGGTCCCGGTGAACAGATACCATTACCCATTACCTTCTTAGTAATCCCCTCATTTTAATAGCAGATCGCGTCATGTTGGCTACATAACCTAAATATGCACTAACCCCCGAAATCAGCTGAGACCGCATTCTGCCTAGAGATAGGCCATTTTCTAAGTTACGCAGTATCACCGAGAGTTTCGTCATTTCTTGCTGCTGTTGCTCTCAAACTCAGGTGTGGCGCGGCTCATATGAGGGGATTGGTAAGCATTACCTTAATGTTTTTTATTTCAGCACACAATTATTATCACACTCATTACACTCCAAGCCATTTAAATATTTGTTGATAGTGATAGTCTAAATATGTTACCACACGCTCTTCATCCTCTTCCATTATCGCATTTAATATTGCTATGTGTTCATTAAATGCAGGAATTAATCGGACTGGATGTATTCGCTTCGTATTATACATTATTGTAAGCCTATCTCTATTGTTAGCATACAACCTGTTTATCTCTGAATTATTTATGCTTGAAGACAAAAACTCATGCATTTCCCAATCGAGAGATGTTGCTTCCTTTTGTAAGTTTAAACTCACTTCAACATTTACAGCTTTTTTTATAATACTCTCATGCCTACTTATTAATTTCTCAATGATTTTTTTATTTGGTGATTTAGCTAAAACTCTCGCTCCTTCCTTATCCCAAATCTGCCTAATGACTAGGCACTCCATAACATCATTAATATCACTTTCTATTATAAGAACCCCCCTCTTTGGAATTGACTTCATAAGCCCTAAAGCAGAAGCTTTCTGAACTGCCTCTCGTACGGGCGCTAAAGGAAGACCAACTAAATCAGACAAAAAAGAAATTGAAATAAGCTGTCCAGCCTTAATATCGTTCTCTCGTAATAGATTTCTGATAGAGTTAACAGCTTGGTCATCTAGCAATACAGGTTTTTTAGTCATGATTAAAAGCCAATAAATAAATCAGAAAGGGACTTAACTACCTCTACGGTATAACTACTTCCATCTAAACAAAATATTTTAATACCATTTAAATGTGTCGTCATTTTATAACAATTTTATATTAGTAGTTAAGTAGTTCTACATCATAGGTGTGGTTACATGCTACCGAGCATCAATGTAGCGAAGAAAAACCAACCTTTAAAGCTATTTTTGTCACGAAAAACACGGACAAAGCGCAACAAAAAGGAGAAAAAGAGCGAAAATACATATCGTTTTTAAGTTCTTACCACTAGGCTCGAGCAAATTTTGCCTATAATATATCCGTTTTCAAAGTATGCTCACGCCCTCAGCCAAGCAGGGCGGAAGCATATTTTGTTTAATATTTACCCTTCTGGCGCTCGTACGTAAATTTTCGAGTATTTCCCAGAGAAAAACGGTGAGAATTTTACGTAGAAGCGCATGTTTTGACTATAAAATAGCCATTTTTGAAGTATGCTCCCGCGCTGCTCAGCCAAGGCGTGAGCATGAACGAATACAGATCACACTTTTCAAAAAACGGGGCTCTGCTGTTTTTCGATTTTCACTCAAACCTGTGAAGCAACTCTCAAAATATTGAGCGATAAAATGGGTGATCTGAAAAATAGACACACACGCTCTCACCCTGCCCTCAGGGCTAACGTATGAGTTTTGTTATATCTTTTTAAATCCATAACTTGTAAAAATACATTTACGGTGCATTTTTTATAAGAATTTTATTATAAAAAGGTTGTAACTTTTATACGTTTTCCCTGCTTTCCACCCTACTAGTTCAAAGTTTGTTCTTAGGCTTTCATATTAACTTCCCCGTAGATTTCGTGACGAAAAAATTTTATTTTTAAAAGTAAATAGGCACCAGAATCCATATCTATTATGAGATATTTCTTATCTCTAACTTTAATAACGATTGCTCTGCATCTTCTGATGCTAAAGCTAACATTAGCCTTATACGAGCCTTTCTAGCCGACATATCAGATATTGGAACCACGCCTATATCAAGTAAGTCTTTTAAACAACCATCAAAATCATATGTTGGTTCTAAAGAGCCCATTAGTGATCCTGTTACTACTGCAAACTTAATTCCATCGTTAACAAGATTAGTCACCACAGGTATCCAGTTAGGGGGGACATGTCCTTTTCCAATACCTTCTAAAACTATCCCCTTAGCTCCAGATTCAACTGAGCTGATTAGTTGATTAGGACTAGACTCTATACATGCAGTTATTATATCAACTCTTGGCAATGTATTTACTGGAAAGAAAGGCTCTGGCAACTCAGGCCGTTGTAATAAATGAATTTTATTTTCACTAATATAGCCTAGATGGCCAAAGCCTGGACACTCAAATCCATTAACCTGAAAGCTATTTGTTTTTCTTATATGATTGGCGCTATAGATGGACTCATTAAATACCACTAGCACACCAAGTTTTTTTAACTTCTTAGACGATGCAGCTATTACAGCTGCCATAAGATTTT
>JBFGZE010000157.1:0-2841 GCA_041586955.1 Bacteriovoracaceae bacterium | reverse complement strand
TGATGTTTAATTTTGGCCCCAGTGAGTTCAAGATTACCCCTAATTTTATTGAGGATGATTACTCATTTAATTATCGTAAGGCATTGTATTTGAGTCAAGGACTAAATAAAAACCGTATTATTATCAAAAGGTTAAGGCAATAGTATTGATTGTATGGTTTTACAATATGCCAGTCATTTTTGTATTTATGCCAAAATATTGTGGCAGGGGATTGGGCAGTACCTAGGGAACATCCCCTAGGACCAATTTTCCATAATGCTTAAGCGGTGGTAAAGCGTAATCTCTCGGGTCTTAGAATTTTATAAACTTTATTGGAGTCAAGCTGTTGAGCTACAGATAGGCGAAAGGGCCGAAAATCTTTTTTGTCTTTGAAGTGCAGTGCTTTTCCTCCAAATCGCTGTCGCAAATTGTCGTTTAGGCATCGGGAGTATAATCCTTAGTGCAAATGATTAGCTGATGGTAGGAAGGATCGCGGGCTAAAAGGGCAAACTGACTCAACTTAATGAATAAATTCAATGTAAAACCTTAGAACGCACCATAGTAAAGAACTTTTGCCGGCAGCTCATCCCCACAGCCACCTGGTTTACACGTTTCAATTGGTATATCTCCCCAAGAATGAGATCCTGTGGTACAAGGTGTACTTAATTCTGCAGGAACCAATTCACCTTCACTTTTAACCATTTCTGGCCTATAGCCGCTTTCTTGATAGGCCTTCAGGGCCTCCTCCATATATTTAGCACTTTCAGGGCTACTAAGGTCCCATGATTTATGATACGCGTAGCCCCCTGTCGTGTAGGCTTCCTTACAAACTATAGTTTCAGAAGTTTGGGGGCTTGTTTCACTCCAGTTTTTATAGATCGTCCAGCCGGACTTATTTTGTTCATAAGTAGCAGCTGAGAGTTTGCAAAATTTTTCACCAGTGCCGGCCTCTGTTAAAACAGTCCCACCAATATTTTGACATTGTTTTGAAGAGTGTTGGCCAAAAACTAAGTCAAATAGGACGCACTTGCCACTGACCTTGTCAAAAATTCCATTAACCTGCTCACAAGCTTTTTCGACATTTCCAGAGCTATCATAATAACAAGAGGTGACCTGATTTGCCGTGTCAAACTGGAGAATAAGGGGAATTTGGGTTTGGTAATACCTGGCACCAACATAGCTATTTCGTTTCTCTCCGCGGTCCATTCTTATTAATAATCTGGCCTCAGTATCTGTTTTTCGGTGAATAGAGAAGCCAACGACTGTTACTTTCGCACTTGTCTTGTCACTTAAGACTTGTGGGGGAACAAAAATATCGCTTCCACTCTCATCTTTGATTGAACCAATTGGTACTTCATCACCAATATTAATAGGAGGTGAGTTTTTAAAAGTTTCAGTGCAAGAGGTGCGGTTGGTGACTAAGTTTGAAACCTCTTGTGTATAATTTTCGACCTCGATACCTTTATTAAAATAGTTTTGACTGCGGCTGGTATTCTGAATGGTGGTGACCACCCCCATTGTAATGACTCCCATTAGGCCAAGGGTGATAATCATTTGTACGAGTGAAAATCCATCTTCATTTTTAAGTTTCATATCAGTAATAGCCAATTGTTTTAGTCGTTATTTCGTCGTGTAAAGTTGTCGTTGTGGTTACTATTTTTTCGATCGTGTTTGTCTCTCCGGGAAGTGGACGGGAATCCGCTTTCTTCTCCACCAGTTTTGTTCTTTTTGTTATTTCCTCTTTTTCAGAAGTTTCAGGAATAAAAATATCACTGGCCTTTCTCTCTCTTCTTTTAACAACTCTGGCCGTCTTTTCATTCGCAAACGTCCCCGACTCGCTACTTTTAGTGCTTGTCTGAGTGACGATCTCTTGTTCAAGATGATTATCTGTTAATGTTGTGGTAATTGTGACTTTTTTACGAATCCAAGTTGTTACTTCTTCCTTTTGGTCATTATTTGTGCTTGCTGTCTCCTGACTAGCTTCTTTATACTCTTTCTCAATAACGCTATCTCTTTGAATATTAGAGCTCGTGCTTAAAATTTCTTTCGGCTTAAATAGCTTTGAGCCGCGTGAACAATATAATTTATTATCCTCTTTATTTCTTAAAATAATCCCATCTATTCCCTCGCATTGTTGAGTGGACTTATCTCCATCGCCTAGAGAATATAAATTACATTTCTTTGTTACTAAATCAATTTCACCACCTGTCGATTCACAGGTGGCAGAGAGTTTTTTAATTTCATCGCTAATACAAACGGCCGAACCATCAGTGAGGAATTTAACATACATTGGGATAGAAACTTTATTGATTGAATTTTGAGTTGCGCCTTTATTGGCGATTTCTAAATTTAAGTTTATTTTATGGGTATTAATGAATTCGGTATTGAATGCCTTGACCTCCCAATTCTTATAGTTCTCATCTAATATTTCACCAGATTTTGAAATTAAAATATTACCGGGAGAAGAATAAAAATTATTTTGATAGGGCACGATTGAGTTGGTCGGCATAGACTTAATCCCCTGTAGATTGAGAGTACAAGAATCTTGTGTCACTACAGAAGATAATAATTGCCTTTTTAAATTCATGACTTGGTTGATATTATTGCTACGCTTAGAAAAATTACTAGATATTTGGGCAACCTTCTTGGAACTTAGAATAATAATGCCGAGGACCGCTAATGAGATGAGTGACTCAACTAAAGAAAAGCCATCAGCTTTTCTGATGTTTAATTTTGGCCCCAGTGAGTTCAAGATTACCCCTAATTTTATTGAGGATGATTACTCATTTAATTATCGTAAGGCATTGTATTTGAGTCAAGGACTAAATAAAAACCGTATTATTATCAAAAGGTTAAGGCAAT
>JBFGZE010000156.1:0-2853 GCA_041586955.1 Bacteriovoracaceae bacterium | reverse complement strand
GGGCTTGACTAGAATATGCCTCACTCCCAAGGCTTCCAATTCCTCTTTATAACCTCTTAAATTGGAAGAAATGACAATCTCCTGCCCCGCAAAGTTAAGATTTCTTAACTTTGCTATTAATTCGATACTATTCATATTAGGTAAATGCATATCGGTGACTATAAAGTCGATATCTGGATAGTTTTTAAAAATGGCAAGAGCTTCTTCACCGTCAGTAGCGATTAGGATCTCTGCCTCTAGATGGATTCGCAAAAAGGAAACGGCCAATTCTATTAAATCAAGATCATCATCTACTACTAAAATCTTCATCCAGATCCTTTGTGTATAAAGAAAGCTCGTATTCATTAAGTATATATTATTTACGGTGCTTTCTAATTATGCAGCAACGACAATTCTGTCGTCTGGTAACAAACTTTAAATATTTAAAAAGCAACACATTAATGTAAAATTAAAATATGGCAATCAACTCAAGCAGACTTATCGAATTTTTTAGATTAAAAGTAATTTTTTATCGACGTATTCGAAAATTGACTCAATCAGAGGTTGCTTATCGGGCGAAAATTTCAACTCGAAATTATCAACGAATTGAATCAGGGGAAGTCATTCCAAAACTGGATACACTTCTCGATATTTGCAATGTCCTTCAAATAAAACTTTCAGACCTTTTCTCCTTAGACTTCCATGACTCTGACAAGCAATTATTGATGCCAAGAGAGATTGAAGAACTATGTCAAAATAACATTTCAACACATAATCTCATTAATTATTACCAAGCTTGTATTTGTGACCTCAACGAGCCAATAGACCCAAAAGAACTCGAAAGACTTGAAGCCGCCCTTGCCAAAAAGAAATAACCCACTTTATCCGGCGTGAAATACAGGATTGTTTTACTGCTGAACACCGAGAGATTGAATATTACCAAATTTTTTTAATAGAATCTCTTCCAGTATACGCTTAGTTTTTAATTGCTTTGTGACATTAACTCTATAGCCGGTCATCAAGGGGGAATCAGCATTAAAGCTAATCACCTTGGCAAAAACTCTTGCATACTCAATAACCCCTGTATAATTGACGGGCACAATAAAGCGCATGGCCTCGGGCCTTGACTTGAGCGCCTCTGTCCAAAAATAGATAGCGAGGTCCTTACTAGTATATTCCTCATAACGATAACGATTTTTGGTCAGAGAAAAGTCCTGCCTATCCAAATTTTTATGAGTAATATAATCGGGATCACTTACCCATTGAGACAAGGAGTGAACCTCTGTGAAGATGTTTTTTAGGAATAAAGCGTCCTTATGGAGAAAATAATTGGCCTGAAAAATTTCGCTCAACTCACAATAATAGTCTAGCTCCTCAAAGGTAAATTCCTTTAATTCTTCTAGCCGCTTCAACTCAGATCGTGAAACCATCTGCAATAATGGCATATCATTACGTCCCTCACTCATAAAAAACACTTCAGGACTTGCCTTTAAGGCATTAAGTACCGTGAAAAGAGTATCTAACTTGGGAATCAATTGAGCGCTTTCAATACGTTGATAATTTCTCAGACTGACACCTGATTTATCAGCTGTTTCCTCTTGTGAAAAACCATTCCATCTCCTATATAACTTAAGTTTGAAGGAGATTTTTTGGGCCAATAACTCACTCTCAGCTTGTGCCATAATTAACAATTTATCCTTTTATAGAAGTAGACTCTATTTGAAACGATGGCCTTAACACCCAATTAGGAGCAAATCATGGCATTTTAAATTTGCTATGCCAAATGAGGATAAGTCCCAAAATCGCCTCTATTACATAAAACTCTTAATTCAAAGCTCACCAGTAAGCTTTTCTAGACCTTCGTTCTCATTGGACTCTCCGGTAAGTCCACGACGCCACTCATTATGGGCCTTAATCTCTAAATACTTTCTCGTCGTTTCTAGGACTTCATCATAATTAAATGGTTTATAATGAAAGCACCGAGCTCCCTCATTAAGATAATCTTGAATAAGACTCTTATCACGTATAGCTGTCATAATTATAAAGGGAATAAGACTTTCAGAACTCGTTACCTCTTTTAGTAATTTGAGACAATTGATTCCATCAATCTTAGCTTCCGAGATGACCAGGTCGACAGAATGTTTACTCATAAGGGAAAGAGCTTCGTCAAAACTTTTGGCGGTTAGAATAACAACATGAGAATCAGGATAGGTGTAAAAGAAAAGGTCTAGAATATCTTGATCATCATCCACAACAAGGACGCACTGCGCCTTTAACTTTATCAGATCCATTGGACTGTCTTCCTCCTTAAAGGCCTATTTAATGAATAGACATTTCCTGCAACATTGGGGCATCAATTAAATTTATTATGTCTTGCTAAAAAACGATTCGGAAATAACAAAGAAGAGTTATATGACAGAGTTGTCGTAGCTGAAAGGAGATGTAAGACTTTGACCTTGTTCTCATACAGGTCATTTTGCCATAAAAAAGGACCTAACTCTATATCAGCAGGCCTATTAATCACAAGAAAAGCGCTGCGTCCAAACACCCCATTGGTTCAATGAAATACGCCTTTTTAAAAAGGAATATGGCCCCTGTCCTCTTACTTTCAATTGTAAATCACTCCCTTCCCAGCGAAAATGATTAATACTTTCACCATAAATATAATAAATGGGGTGTCTAGTCGTTGCGACGAAGGCCTTTTCTCCTGGCGCAAGTTTCCACCACCCTTTGGTTTTCCATGCGTTTTTCAAATTTTTAAAATGCAAGGCGGTCCAAATAGTTTCTCGGCAATCATTTTTAAAGATTAATCGATTGAAATTTTTCCTGGGTGAGGTATTGATATGAGACAAATCTCTTGTCACACTTTGTCCG
>JBFGZE010000155.1:0-2977 GCA_041586955.1 Bacteriovoracaceae bacterium | reverse complement strand
CTTTATTTACATGTATACTTCCATAAACCGTAATATTAATTCGGACAGGAGATTATTAAATGAATTACCGAAATGAAAATGATGTTTTAAGCGCCTTAGATAAAGTCAAGAAATTATCAGGCTCAGTACAAAAAACATTCAATGGGTTGCCTGATGAACTTAAAACAGACCCAGTTTGTAGAAAAGCAATTCAATATATGCCTTTTTGTATCAAGGATGTGCCTAAGAGTTTTGAGTTGACCGAAAATGTTGCTATAGATGTTGTAAATGGTAATGGTTGGTTGTTGCATGCAATTCCTGAAGAGCTGCGCAGTCCGAAAGTATGTTTAGCGGCAGTTAAAAACTCTGATGCTGCTTACAAACATATACCTAATGCCGTTAAAGATATAGAAATGACATCTATCGCATTAAGAGGAAATGCATTCCTGCATTGGATGAAGTCAATGTATTCATCGAGCACTTAGAGCGCTTAGAAGTCCCGGTGAAGCGCTTTAAAACGAAATTTGTGAAGATGTTTGAAGACCGTTTAAGTGGACCTGAGCGAGATAAAAAGAATAAACTTTGCTCGGATTTTTCTTTATAAAAATAACTGTACCTATAAAGGGAGTTGACGTGCAAAAAGGATTATATAAAAAAGGCTTTGACCCGCTCGATATCGGATTGGAAGATTATCAGTATGAGAACCTCTCGGATTTATCACATATCTTGCTCGAATACGCCGAGGAGGTGGCTCGAAGCTATGGAGTGAGTAAAGAGGACATTAAGATCTATTACCATCCGATAGTGGGTGAGCATGTCATCAATATCAAGGGACATTTTGCAGGCTACCTTTCTTGTCTGGAGAGCGAGCCTGATTAGGCGATCAAGAGAGGCCATGCCCATCATGACTGTGTTTGCTCTTGCGTTGGGTAGTTTCAGCTTTACGTGCAATCGCTCGCTCTATATGGGCAATCCGTTCTTTCACTTCATCACACAGCAAGAGCGGTGAGGCGTTGTAGACTTCGCTGGCTGTAAAGACTTTCATATCGCCCTTGTTGTTTTTAAGTGTCACTTCCACACCTTTCAGGTATTTGTGAATATTGTCATAGCTGCGTAAGAAACGGCCTTGGTTTACTTTATCGTTAAAAAAAATAGAAATAATCGCTTGCCCATTATTGTTAAAATTTTCTGGCCATAAACGTTTATAGGCCAGCGCTTTCTCCAAGTCACATAAGATTTCATTCATCTTCAGGTTAAGATGACGCTTCTCACGAAAGATATCAATCAGACGGTCCAGATCATCAGGATTGTTAACATGGCTTAGATCCGGATTTTTAGTTGGGGTGTTTGTATTACTCATCATACTCTCCATTTTATATAACTTATCGAATTCCGAAGTCAGTTTTTCTGTCGCGTTCTCGTTTCTTAGCTATCTGGATTTCGTATTTCTTCATGTGTTCAATTTCACTTTTCAGGGTGCCTGTGAATAGCTGAGGCGCTTTTTTATAGGCGTCTACGCATGGAATTTCGCGGCACTCTCCCTTTTGATTTTTGAGCACTAAGGTTATTTTTGACAGGTATTTTTCAAGGGTTTTATGTTGGCTGGCATTGAAGCGCACACCAATACGTTGATGTTGAAAATCAATGCTGATTAAATTACCTTCTTCCATGTATGCCTCTGGCCACAATAGTTTGATGGCCAAGGATTGTTCGAGTTTGCGTAAGGTGTCGACGGATGCCAAGGTATGTTCAATGATCCCTTGTACAGATTCAATGCTTTTTTGAATGACCTTAGGGTCATTAATCTGTTTGAAAATGGTATTCATGACGGAAGTTAGCTTATCAGAATTAGTCATAATTGTCCTCAAATTCGCATTTTAAATAAATGTTTTAAATAATATAGATTAATATTAGCGTAAGTGGTATTATTACCGAAAATTAAATAGACTTATTTAATTAAGTTAGACAGTAAGCGCGGGATCGCTCAGATTGAAATATGCCCCGCCTCCCGCTATGTTGATGTATTCAATTTTTTTTGAATTACATAGCGCCCTGCAAGACAGGGATAGCTGATTAAGATCGGTGATAGGGATCGTGGAAGCTGGAGCTTGCTTCTTTTGTGTATCTGCTACCTTACGGCACTTTAGGTGTTCCCACGGCTGGTTAACGTTCGGTGGAGGTGATAGGTTGGATTCCTATCAGTAGCAAGTAGTCCCTTTATAGGGCAAAAAAGAAAGTAGATTGGTCACTGAAAGAAGTTTGATCTTTGCTCAGAAGAGTGGGGGCTTCGGGTGGCATCCGGACAGTCTGCTTCCTTTTTATCCTTTCCGCGCAGACCTCTTCCTAAATTACGAAGTGTGAAGAGAGCGGAGGCCGTCAATTTTTAATGAAGATGAACGGTAGCAGCTTTATCAGGTCGCGGTGTTATTTTATAAAAGGAATTGGTAATGATGTTTCAGTCATTTTTATTGATATTACGTCATTAAAGGTCAGGATGATGGATCAAAAAAAATCGTCTGGTCTATTTAGATCAGAAGCCGTGCAGGCGTATTTGGAGCGCCTAAAAACAGAGCCGATTATTGGTGAGATGATTGGTATACATCTTCGCTTAGATAGCTGGATACACGAATATAGGTATGCTAATCAAAAACGTCACGAATACAACATGCCGCCGTTGGATAAGACTCATTATCAATTACGTGCCTATCGTTCGGTAGCAATTGAATTTGGCCACGTCATCACAAAATACACCGAATTTTCTGATGACATCTTGATTATAATTTTTGACGTAATCGATGAGCTCAATAGTATAGATGTGGATACTTCGGTGGCCTATCAACATTTATTAAAATTAAACTGTGATAAGCCCGTTTGTAAACAAACGGTTTCGGATTTAGCTTTGTAATATGCGTAATAATTAACTGAACTTATGATTCTTATAAAATATTAGCATCACCAATTGCATGATTTTGTTCATTATCCAACTAGAAGTTGGTTT
>JBFGZE010000154.1:0-3023 GCA_041586955.1 Bacteriovoracaceae bacterium | reverse complement strand
CTTTTTGTCGGCTGCAATGGAGAGCTTTTAGAGGGACTTGATCACACCAAGCAAGCAGGGGGCTTTTGCCCTCTGACTAGACTTTCTAATGGTCATTGTCCTAATGAGCAAAGCCTTTGGGATTTTACGACCGCTAGTGATTATTATTATAACTCAAATTATGTAGAAATTAGATCCGGCGCTGCCAGATTAAAAATCGTCGACCAAACTCACTCGGGAGGTGATTTTAATAATGGGAGCTATGTGGGTACTTATTTGGATAGCGGAAATAACGTGACTCTTCGTACTCGACCAAGCTCTGCAACAACCCATGTAAACTTAATTCTCCCAGCAAAATCGGCGAATCTAATGGGGTATTGGAGATTTGATGGAGATTTTAAGGATAGTAGTATCTATAATAATGACGGTGTTGGGAATGACAACGCCAATAGTATGGGAACAGTAAAAATAGGGTCATCATCTTTGGCCCTTGATGGAAACTCAGATTATGTCAATTGTGGTACAGGAGCTAACCTAAACTGGAATAGCTCAGATGGTACGGTCAGTGCTTGGATCAAGACCTCTGCAGATTACACAGGTAGTTATGGAGTCGTCATGATGAATGGCTCTGGTGGTGCAAGTGCGAAACGTTATGTCCTCCATATTAGTGGAGAAGGGGGAGAACAAAATTTACCGCGTTTTGATATTGATGATGATGGTGGGGCATTGAAAAAAGTACTTGGCACACAAACGATAAATGATGGGGGCTGGCACCATCTCGTTGGTGTAAGAGATGGCAATGCTTTAAAAATTTTTATTGACGGTGTCGAATCAGCAAATGGCCCTACGGATATTACAGGGTATGGGGACATCGATTATGCGACACCATGCTTAATAGGGGCAACGAACTCAGGTGCCACTATTGGTGCTGGCCAGTATTTTGATGGTACCATTGATGATGTGGCAGTTTGGAATACTGCGCTTTCCGCGGCAGATATTTTCAATTTATATAGCTCTCAAAACGCAAATTATACAGAACTCTCCCCTTCTTGGACTCCTCAATATTCACACCTTATTGGATATTGGAAAATGGATGGTAATTGGCAAGACTCTTCTGGGAATGGACATCATGCTACGGCGAATGGGGATGCCAGTTTTGATGCCGTTGCCAAAGTTGGAGGCCAAGCTGGTATATTTGACGGAACAGGAGATTATGCATCAATAAATAGCGTAGACTTATCGAGTATGTCAGAGGGGACATTATCTGTCTGGGTAAACTCTTCTGTAAATTCTATTTCTAACAATCGTCTTTTAGAGTTTGGCCAAGTAGCAAACCGCATAGGCCTATTCCTCGACTCTTCACAAGTAACTCATTTATATATTTTGTCTGGTGCTACTTGCCTAAATTTAACAACAACAGTTCTTATCAATGACAATACTTGGCACCATGTTTCGGGTACCTACTCATCATCAGGGGCAAAACTTTTCATTGACGGAAAAAAAGTATCTGCAAGTTCCACAGATTGTTCTGGGAACTTTTTGTCAGCAACGAGCATCATTAACATCGGACAATATGTTGGCGGAGGAAATTATGAATGGACTGGTTCTTTAGATGATGCAGCAATATGGTCTAAAGAACTCACGGACCTCGAAGTTAAGACTATTTATGAACACCAAAAACAGAAATATGCCGGGCATTATCATTCACCGGTGATTGATCTTGGCCGTTCAGTTCCTTGGACAAATTTAAACCCAATAACAACTCTTCCCTTTTATAAAGAGATCGTCGCTGAGGGTAATGAGAGTTCATTAAACTATTCTGCGCTGAGTGGAGATTTGAGTAATGGACTTATCGCTTATTGGAATTTTAATGAAACAGCAGCAAATACGGCCACCGGCGGTAATGACTTTCAGGACAATTCTGGAAATGGCCACCATGGGTATGAAGTTGGTAGTGTTGGTTACGCAGATCAAGGAATATTAAACAATGGGATAAAAACTGATACAAATGATTATGTACAAGTTAATTCTCATACCGACTTTGATATTGGAACCGGTGACTTTACCTATTCAATTTGGTTTAAGGGAACAGATACCGATTCTAATTGGTGGTGGTTAGTAGGCCATAATAATAATGCAAGTGACCCCAACCACATCTATATAACATTTTTAAATCAAACGCTTAGGGTCTCCATGGGGGGCTGGTTTACTGATGTTTTAAGCAGTTGTAATTCGAGACCTGAGTTTGGAAAATGGCATCATGTTGTGGTCCTTAGAACAGGTACAACAATCCGTGCCTATTTAAATGGAAAACAGGAGTGTAATGATGGCACAAGCTCTGCCATAGTCTCATCATCAAACAATATTAATTTTGGAGTGGGGCCAGCTCTTGCCAGCGACCCTCTCTTTGGTAGTCTTGATGAAATCTCTTTATGGAATCGAGCTCTCACGGTAACAGAAGTACAACAACTCTACCGTCGAGGGGCCAACAGAATTAAATACCAAGTCAAAAGTTGCGTAGACCCTTCATGTAATTGCGAATCTTTCAATACCACTCCCGCTGGGAGTTCCGCGGATTGCGATGGTGATGGGACTCTCAACGAGAATGATACTTCTGACACCTATTTAGCAAAATTTAAAGGCCCTGGAGGAGATGGAGCGACAACATATTCTGAGCTTTTTAACCGTGTCCCCGGTAATATGACTTTTAATTGTACTTTAAATACATCCGATTCAAATAATAGTATTTGTGTAGATGATGAAATCACCCTCGCTGGTAATGCAAATGCATTTCCGCCCAGCTTGACTTTTAGCAATATGGCGGCCAGTGCTATTCTTTCAAATAATCGTTATTTTCAATACAAAATCTTGATGGAAGCAGAGGAAAATACGGCCTGCTCAGATTCAGCTTGTATGCCGGAGCTGACCTCCATCGAAGTTGAACCGACTGGGCGGTATTATGGCGGCTCACCTGTGATCAAACCAAAATCACCTATTGCTTACAGCGATCTAAAAAGCATTAAAATGACTGAAAACGGGAGCTG
>JBFGZE010000153.1:0-3192 GCA_041586955.1 Bacteriovoracaceae bacterium | reverse complement strand
TTAAAGCGAGTGTGGACTAGGATGTAGTCACCATATACATCGACGAAAAAAGGGTATTCTGGAATATCGTGGTGATAGAGGCGGAATGCCTGAATATTTTGGCGCTTGGCCCATTTTCGCAGGTGTTTCCATTTTTTTGTCAGTCTACCTTGTAGCGCCATTTAAGTCCTCGAATTAAGTATGAAATGTATTAATTTAGTCAAGAAAAGTTCCCCTGAAACCGAATAATAGTCAAGTTACTTTTATTATAATAGCAATCATACTTTTATAAGGAGACTTTTCATGGAATACGATAATTTTAAAGAAAGTAAAGTGAGACAATATAAAGAGGAAGTTCACGAAATCTATATTCAGTCCTGTCATAACCAGAAATTTTCAGCTCAAGACTTTAATTGCAAGATCGGTCAAGTATGGAGATCTGCCAAAGTTGACGGTCTCGATGCCGAAGACTTCATGGGTCTCGTTCAAGATACAATGCCCGAGCATTATGGTGAAATCATCTGGCCTTGGCCTAAGGCGGCTTAATCAAATTTATTGATAATCTGAATTTTTAAAGAACTCCACGTCGGAGTTCTTTTCTTGTGCCAATTTTAAATCCCATTCCGAACGCACACTAAAACATACCCGCCCTTTGCCATCATAAACAATATTATTACCATTCTTTTGTATGAATTGGTCTTTGACTTTATCGTTAGGAAATTTCAACCAACGAATCCCGGTAAAAGGGTAGGCTTCATAGGAGCCTTTTACATTATATTCATCTTCCAAGCGGTGCTGAACCACTTCAAATTGTAGCACACCAACCGCACCAAGAATTTTCTCGTTAACGGTGTGGCGGGTAAATAATTGCACGGTCCCTTCTTCGGATAATTGGCGAAGTCCCTTGTCCAATTGTTTGCCTTTGAGAGGATCTTTGAGAAGAACCTTCTTAAAAATCTCCGGAGCAAAAGAGGGGATGCCAGTGTATTGATATTTCTTACCATTGGTAAAGGTATCCCCGATCTGAAACTTACCGGTGTCGTGTAGTCCAATGATATCTCCGGGGAAGGCATCTTCAGTAATTTCTCGATCCTGTGCCTGAAAAATAAGAGGCGTGGGAATCTTAATATCTTTTCCGGTGCGCACATGATGAATCTTTTGATTGCGCTGAAAATGACCAGAACAAACTCGCATAAAGGCGACACGATCACGATGGCGTTTATCCATATTGGCCTGAATCTTAAAAATAAAACCCGTAAATTCATTATCATCGGGAGAGATCATGGCAGTCTTAGCAGCGTCATCAAAAGGTGCCATTTTTACCTGACGCTGCATCGGCCCTGGCCCGTGTCCCGCGATCATATCAAGCGTCTCTTTGACTCCAAAATTATTGAGCGCGGAACCAAAGAATACCGGTGTTTGAATCCCCGCGAGGAATTCCTCTTCATCAAACTTGGGCATCAATTCATTCACCATTTCGAGGTCATTGATTAATTTTTCGAGAAGCTCTTCCCCCAATAATTTGAGTACGGGCCCAGAGCTAAGGTCGGAGGCGTCCAGGATATCAGGGTTATTGGGATTATTATCTTCACCAAAGCGGGTAATGGTTTTATTAACGAGATCGTAAACACCTTTGAAGTCCACGCCATCACCAATCGGCCAAGTCATAGGTACGCATTGAATGGAGCAAATTTCCTCAACATTGTCTATGAGCTCAAAAGCATCAATAGCGTCGCGGTCAAATTTATTCATAAAGGTAACAATGGGAGTGTCGCGCATCCGACAAACTTCCATCAGCTTGCGGGTCTGCTCTTCCACCCCTTTGGCGGAGTCAATCATCATCAGTACGGATTCAACCGCAGTGAGTGTTCGGTAAGTATCTTCGGAGAAATCCTTATGTCCGGGCGTATCGAGGAGGTGCATCGCACGCTCAGCGTAGGGAAAGCTCATTACAGATGACGTAATGGAGATTCCTCTCTCTTTCTCCATTTCCATCCAATCGGATTTGGCGTATTGGCCTTGCTTAGATTTCACCATTCCCACATCGCGGATCACGCGGCCAAACCATAGGAGCTTTTCAGTCATGGTCGTTTTACCGGCGTCGGGGTGGGAGATAATCGCGAAAGTACACCGCTTTGTGTCAATGTTCATATAAGTACCTAAAATCTAGTAGCTGTTATTCGTTTTTTTGATGGGTTTAGTTGTATCAGAGGTGCGCCGGATTGTCGTGTTGTTTTTGCGTCGCCCTGTATTTTGAGTGATGGCATTTATGTGGTGCCACGCTACGGAGAGGTTTAGGGTAAGGGATCCTAAATTCACTGATCTACACAAAATCATAAGAGCTAATTACCTTCAGACTTCCTATGATAAAGCAATTAAGGGCCTTCAAGAGAAAAGGTTTTTTGAAGAAGTGGAACCATTTGATATGAATGAGGAGCAAATATCATGCCTCGATTTAATCAAGTCCGAAAGTGTCTAGAATAATGTTGAGAATTTTGAAAAACCTAAAGCGATAGGTCAATATTGGAACCCGCCATTTATTGAGTTTAAAGGAAAAAAATGCGTTTACACCGAAGGATTTTCCCTCCATGGCAATACAAAGGTTCTCTCAAATCAGCGAAGCGCTCTGGAAAAGCTTTGTCGTTATATTGCCAGAAGGCCACTCCCAAGAGCGAGTTTCACTTAATAGAGAAGGGAACGTCTTAATTAAAGCTTAAAACCCCTTATATAAATGGAACAACTCATCTACAATTTTCTCCCGACCAATTTATTAAACGAATCATTGTCCTGATTCCACCCCCGTGGCAAAATATCATCCGTTACTATGGTTTATTTGGAGTTCGGCACCGAAACCGAAAAAAAGTGACATCAAAGGCAAAACCTAAAAAAACCAAAGCTAAAAACAAAAAAGTCTATCGAACCCCTTGGGCAGAACTTTTAAAACGAGTTTTTAAATATGAAGTCAATTATTGCGATCATTGCGGTACAAAGTTGAAGCTAATTGCCGCCATCACAAGACCAAGCGTCTGCCAAAAAATACTGAAATATTTCAATCTCGACACCGAGTATGTACGACCACAACGATTTCGCGCACCACCCGAGGTCGAAGAAAACATAACGCTTGACGATTATTTATTTAATCAAGTCCGAAAGTGTCTAGAATAATGTTGAGAATTTTGAAAAACCTAAAGCGATAGGTCAATATTGGAACCC
>JBFGZE010000152.1:0-3192 GCA_041586955.1 Bacteriovoracaceae bacterium | reverse complement strand
TAGGCATTAAGGCCTGCTCTTCTAAGCTTTTACCCCTGCCATCCCAAAGAAGAGAAGAGGCCCAAGCGATATTCAATAGAGTTGGAGTATGCCTATCTAACTCTCTCATCTTGTGACCAATTGCTAAAGAAAGTCCATCTTCAAATCCTTGACCTGGTTGATGACAGGTAGCACAGGAAATCCAACTCGAACCAGAAAGTCGTGGCTCAAAAAAAAGAATCTGACCCAGGTCTTTTTTCGCGACGCTATAAGCATTGTCTTTGGGCCAGGGAATAGGGGCCCTGCTAAATCGTTGTTGGTACTCAGCGATTTTATCGGGATAGCGAGAGCGTAGATGGTTTGGAATTGAGTCGTAAATAAGAGTTGGTTGATAGATTTTTGCCAACTTTTTATTGATCGTTTTTTCCGAAATCTCTATCGCTGCAGCTTGTTTAAAGACCAGCATAGCGCCTTTATGGGATACCGCTATCCCCTTTATAATAACCACGGTAAATAGGACGAAACAGCTCAATTGTAAAGGCCATTTATACCTTTTCCCTTTGTCATATCTCAAAAATACAAAATTAACCAATTGTAAAAAACATGTGCTTATTATTAAATAGAAAAAGGTTTCTGCACCTTCTGAATGGTCAGTCAATTTTTTAAAGTCATTCAGAGAGTCGGCAACAATGCCCCCAGCGATTTCGCCTGACAAGCGAACAATCCAAACACTTATGGATGTCAAGACGATTAAAGATAGGTTTAATTTGGATTTGGCCCATTGTCTCAATCGAAAAGAGCATACAAATGAAACAAAGTTGAGGGTCATGATAATGATTGCAATGTGAACAATCAGAGCATGAAAATTTTCTGGTCTTATATCCCCATTACTGAGAACTTCTAAATGAAGTAAAAATCTATTCAAAATTCCACCTAAAAAGCAAAAGGACTAACAAATTATTGCAGACCTTTTTTCTCATGAATTAAGGTGAGGAGCATCCGCCGTAAAGGCTCGGCCGCACCCCATAATAATTGATCGCCGACAGTGAAAACATTAAGATACTCATTCCCCAAATTCATTTTACGTATCCTACCAATATGAATTCCTAAAGTACCAGCGACAGCCGCTGGTGTTAATTGCTGAACAGTATTTATTTTTTCATTCGGAACAAGCTGGACCCATTCATGGGCCTTGGCCAAACGGTCTTCAATTTCGGGCAGTGGAATATCTTGCTTTAATTTGATGGTCAGGGCCTGCCCATGGCAGCGCATGGCGCCTACCCTAACACAAGTCCCATCGACCCGTAATTCATTATTGCCAAGTATTTTATTGGCCTCTGTCATACCTTTCCACTCTTCTCGCGTTTGCCCATTGTCCATAGGTGAGTCAATCCAAGGAATAAAATTGGATGCTAAAGGCACACCGAAATTTTCAACAGGAATCATATGTCCTCTTAGGATGCCGCTTACCATGCGATCTATTTCAAGAATTCCCGCCTGAGGATTGACGACCATATCCTTGGTTAAATGGCCCAAGAGTTCCATTTGCATCAAATATTCCCGCATATGACGGGCACCCGCACCAGATGCTGACTGATAAGTTTGAGAAGTGATCCAATCGACCAGGCCCGCACGAATAAGGGCCCCCACTCCCAAAAGCATAAGGCCAACAGTACAATTAGAACCAATAAACGACTTTACGCCCGCGGCGATCCCCTCTTTTAAATCATCTCCGTTGATAGGATCGAGACAAATCATAGTCTCTTTTTTCATGCGCAAGGCACTGGCAGCATCAATCCAATAACCTTTATAATTTTGTTCTTTAAGTTGAGGATAAACTTTTTCGGTATACTCCGAGCCTTGGCAAGATAATATAATATCCATTTGCTTAAGCTTATTAATATCGTAAGCGTCCAGAAGTTTAGTGCCGGCGGCCCAATCTGGTCCTGGTTGACCTTGTTGAGAAGTCGAAAAATAAATGGCCTCAAATTGGGCAAAGTCTTTTTCATTTTGCATCCGTTCCATCAGGACCGAGCCTACCATTCCACGCCAGCCAATAAATCCTACTTTTTTCACAAACAATGCCCCTTGTTGTTTTAATCCTGATCTATGATTGCGGAGTTGCAATTATTTGTAAATTAAAGATTTTAGGGCAAATAGTTGCTTTTCGCCTTCGCGTTAAAATATAGTATTGAGAAATAAGGAAAGCAATTATGGAAAATTGGCAAAATATCGGTGTCTGGGGCCGCGGAAAGACAGGGGCAAAAGTCCTAGAACTCCTTCCTTATCCACCTAAGGTTCTTTTTCATAGGGATAACCCTCCCACCTTGGAACAATTATCCTCCTTGGATGGGTTAATTGTTTTTGTCCCAGGGCCAGTATTTGAGGAGCATTTAGACCTTTGCTTAAAGGCGAGAATTCCTCTTGTGATTGGTGCCACCGGGCTGACATGGCCAGCAGAGCTTGATAAGAAATTACAAGCACAAAAAAACTCATGGATTTTTGCCAGTAATTTCTCACTCGGCATGAACCTCACCCACGCCATGATCAATACGATGAGTAAGGCGCAGGTACTTTGGGATAATGCTCTTTTTGAGATCACAGAGACTCATCATACTAAAAAATTGGATGCTCCTAGTGGTACGGCGCTAAGCTGGAAAGAATGGCTAGGACATGACGCTCCAATTAAATCTGTGCGGGAGGGGGATGTGGTTGGCATTCATGAATTAAATCTCCTGGCCCCCTTTGAAACGATTACCATTAAACACCAAGCACATGACCGCAAGGTTTTTGCTAAGGGTGCTTTATGGGCCCTCGATCGTTTAATAAATAAGAATAATGTTCCCCACGGATTGGTGGACTTTCAAACACTTACATTGAAGGAGCTGGTATGAACCTCGTTGATTTTCCCCTATGGACGGCAGTCATCACACCTATGCTTGAAGACGAATCGGTTGATTATCAATCATTAGAAAAAGTACTGCGAGCGCAAGAAGAAGCTGGCAACGGTCTGCTTATTCTTGGCAGTACTGGAGAGTCTTTAAATCTCGATATTGAGGAAAAAAAAGAAATCCTAGATTACACCATTGGGCTTAATCTTCGTTGCCCAATTATGGTTGGTGTGGGTGGTGTAAACCTTAAAAAAACGAAGGCCTGGGTTCAATACCTTCAAACGAAGAATGTCCACGCCTACTTAATGGTGACTCCCCTTTA
>JBFGZE010000151.1:0-3211 GCA_041586955.1 Bacteriovoracaceae bacterium | reverse complement strand
CCTTAGAGCATGGCCTAAGCTTGGGCATTAATCCCAATTTTTATTTTCATAGCCTTTTTCAACGTGTTCTCGCCACTAATCTAAAAGGCGTGCCTATTGAAAAAAACTCCAAAGAGTATAACGAATTAATGGACATGGAATGGCAAGATCCTCCCGTCAAAGATAAGATTCTGCAAGGAGTCCCTCTTAATAAGGATGAGATCACTATTTTTGTCAAAACAAAATTTCATACCGCAAGAGAGGTTGAGCATTATCAACATGATGTTCTCAATCGTATGATCGATAAACAAGTTGGCCTGGTGGCACTCCCCTCTTCTAATATGAAATTAACAGGATGTTTTCCCGATTATAAGGATCATCCATTCAGCTGGTGGGAAAAGAAAGGCGTCCATCTAGGTGTTGGGACAGATAATTATGTGACACTTAATACCAATTATATTAATGAAATGCTTATTCTCTTATATTCAGATCCCGAGAACCTCAAGATTACAAAATTATTAATGATCACCACAAGAGAAGGGCGGCGTCCCTATATCTCCAGTCTTCTATGGGAAATGCGAAAGCGATTAACCTAAATCGAGAAAAATGTCGCGAACTCTCTTAGGAGTAATATCGACCAAGCATTTTTGGTAGACCGACTGAGAGCATTTCCCGCGGCCATCTTTGGTACAAGGACGGCAAGAAAGATCAACCTGTGCCACCTTAATAAACTCTCCCGTGGGAAAACCAAAGGCAGTTGGTCCAATCAGAGCAATGGCGGGGATTTTTAAGATATCGGCGACATGGAGAAGACCTGTATCGGCACAAATCAAGCATTGCCCTTGACTCACAACCTGGCAGCTTTCAAGAAGGCTTAATTGACCTTGAAGATTGATAACACGATCAGGGGCAATCTCTTCCAATTCTTGGCAAAAATCATCATCTGGTCCACCAAGAACATAAAATTTTTCTTGAGGCATAAGAAGAATCAATTCCTTCCAATAAGACAAAGGCCAACGTTTCATTTCCCACGCAGCAGATGGTGCTAAGACGACTCGCTGTTCGAATTTTTGATGTCCTGAAAAGTTTAGTCGCTGAATATGATCGACGTCCTCAGAAATGAGTCCCTCGTCCACCAAGGGTTGCTGATAGGAGTGGATCCCCCGAAAAGGCTTAGGGAAATAATTTTTCCTCATGGAAAATAATAAAAAACGTTTAATTCTAAATTTAGGCCGGACTAAAACTTTCGCACCTGAAAAAAGGCGCAACCAAGGCCGTAAAAATAGTGTTCGAAGATTTTTATGAGCATCATAGATGACATCAAACTTCAGGCCACAAATTTTATTGGCGAGACTAAAAAGCCCTCTTATTCCTACAGACTGATCAATACTATAAACGTGATCAATAAGTTCTGATGCTTCCACTAAGCCGATAAATTGCTTTTTAGTGAGAAAATGAATCTCATAACCCGCCCGCTTTAAGGCCGGTAAAGTTCCCATTGACTGGATAATATCACCAAAGCTGGAAAAGCGAATGATCAGGATTTTTTTCTTTACCTTCATAACGGTACTCTATCATTAAGCTCTATTAAGCGGCAAATTAAAGAACACCTTTCCCGCTGGATTTTACACCAAAATCTCAGGACAATATGAGAATGAGCTTTTCCAAAAAAAACTTAATTCAATTATTAGAAGTCGCCGTTAAACATAATGCCAGTGATATCCACTTACGGACCGACGAAAGTCCTGTTCTTAGAATTCAAGGTGAAATGGTCCCGGTCCAAAGTCGTACGATCAATCTCGAAGATATGAGTGAAGTTGTTAAAATTATCCAGGAGCTGGATGACTGCCCTACTCGAATACAACATCATTTAGTAGAAAATGAAATCGATGGTGGCTTTAGTATCGAGAATCTTATTCGTACTCGTTATAATATTTTCCGTTATAATGGTCGCATAGGTATTATCATGCGCCTCGTAAAAATGTCGATTCCTAGTCTGGATGAGCTTCACTTTTCAAAAACATTTAAAGAAATTTCCAATCAACGGCGTGGGCTTGTTTTGGTCACTGGGGCCACTGGCTCGGGAAAAAGTACCACCTTGGCCGCCATGATTAATTATATTAATGCTACCCGAAAATGTCATATTATCACCATTGAAGACCCTATCGAGTACTTACACTCCCAAAACATATCACGGGTCACTCAAAGAGAGGTTGGCAGGGATACCAACTCCTATACAGATGCTTTAAAGGCCGCTTTAAGGCAAGATCCAGATGTTATTCTGGTTGGAGAAATGCGAGACCCTGAAACCATTAGTATAGCCCTTAAGGCAGCTGAAACAGGACATCTCGTTTTAAGTACTGTTCATACCACGAATGCTCTTTCCACAATAGGCCGGATTATATCTATGTTTCCCTCAACTGAGCAAAAAGATGTGCGAAAGCGTCTTGCCGTCAATCTTTACGCGACGATTAGCCAAAGAATGCTTAAAAAGGCCGACTCCAAAGGGATAGTTATTGCCCAGGAAATCATGCTAACTGACCCAGGTATCAAAGAATGCATTCGTGGTGATGAGCCCCTCGAAAGAATTATGAAGATTATCAAGGGTGGTATTGATGGTGCTAAAAACGGTAGCCATACGTTTGATCAACATATTACCAAACTATTTAAGGATGGCGTAATTACTAAAGAAACTGCTCTTGAAGCAACAAGTTCTCAATCTGATTTTATTCAGCAATTATTAGTCGAATAATAAAATGACAACAAAATTGGTAAGGTGCAATTTGCACCTCTCTCTTTTACTTTATTCTTTTTAGAGTTGCGTTATCTCGTTAATTTTATAATTTATCATTTGGTATACGATTTGCTTGAAACCTCTCCTGCCTTTTAGGCAACCTCATTTTACAAGGAGAGATCATGAATGCGATGGCAATTTGCACAGTATTTCTAATTCTCTATAATCCCTTATCCTACGGAGCTTTCTGTGATGCGGATATGATGAAGTCGGGGACGTTGGTGAACTCCTATCGTGAAACTGGGCCCAATAAAAAAATCGCCTGTCAAAGGGCCATGAAAGAGTGTCAAAGAAAGGAGCCCTTCTATAATGGCGTCTGTATCAGCAAACCATCCGAGGGAAAAGTTGATCCTGATAGAGGAGATGAATCATATCCTGATTTTATACAAAAAAAGATTCGCTGGCGTAGCAACCCCTCTGTCAAAGCATGTAGGGCCT
>JBFGZE010000150.1:0-3233 GCA_041586955.1 Bacteriovoracaceae bacterium | reverse complement strand
TTGACGAAAATTCTGATCTATTTTTTATTAAATATGTTATTCTAGACATGTATAAAAACATAAAAGAAAAATCTATATTTTTGCAAAAGGAATTAGTACGCTTAAGCTTCAATGAAGCTACTCAACTTGCTTCAATAGAAATTCAAAAATTAAAAAACCCCTTTAAGGTAAATGTATCAAGCTTTGAAAGAAAACAATTTGAAAATTTAAGCCATGCTCCAAATAAGGCAATGAACCTCAATAGCTATATTGGATTAATTGGAGGGAAATTCGTAAAAAAACACAGAAATGGAAAAGAATTCCTTATAAAGAAAGATTATATCCCCTCTGATGAAAAAAATATCTTTCAACCTAGAGATGCTAAATACTGTGTCACTTTAGATGCCGATAGCATACTGCTTCAAGGCTATATTCGTAAATTAGTTTATATATTAGAGCGTCCTAAGAATAAAGATGTTGCTGTTATTCAAACTCCCTATAGTGCTTTTCCACGCCCAAATAGCTTGCTGGAGAAAATAGCCGGTGCGACAACTGATATCCAATATATTATTCATCAAGGGTTTACAGCTTTCAATGCGACTTTTTGGGTAGGTGCCAATGCATTAATAAGAATTGATGCCCTTAAAGAAATATCAGAAGACGTTGAAGAAAGATCTTATACTGTTAAACGTTTTGTTCATGATCATACTGTTATTGAAGATACTGAATCAACCATTGATCTATCAACAATTGGATGGAGATTATTAAACCATCCAGAGCGACTCGCATATAGTGCAACTCCTCCTGACTTTGGTTCATTATTAATACAAAGATGCCGTTGGGCAAATGGTGGTTTGTTGATATTTCCCAAATTATTCAAAAGCTTTTTTAATTGGAAAAAAATATCCCAAAACCCAATTCTTCACTTAGGTGAATTTTTTATTAGAAGTCACTACCTGTTATCAATTGCTCTAGTCAATATCGGTCTTTTAATTCTCCTTGGTATTTCATTTGAGGATAGTGTTGATACAGCATGGCTGCCCCTCACTGCAATTCCTTATTATTTACTTTATGCAAGGGATTTAAGCCTTAATAATTATCGCTTCTCTGATATCATTAACGTTTATGCACTTAATTTAGTATTAATACCAATAAACTTAGGTGGTGTTTTTAAGTCTATTCACCAAGGACTAACTGGTAAGCAATCAGCTTTTGCTAGAACTCCAAAAGTTTTAGATCGTACTGCAGCTCCCTGGGGGTATTTGTTAGCAGAGGTATTACTTCCAATTATCTGGTTGGCCAGCAGTATATACGGAATCATTAAAGGACATTATATGAATTCAACCTTTATTTTGGCACACTCATTTTTAATGTTTTATGGAGTTCTACGTTTCATTGGTCTAAAAGAAATTTATGAAGACATATCTGCCGGAATAAAACTATCCATCTCAATAAAAGAAAAAGAAGACTTAGATCACAAAAGAGCAGCTTAAAGAGAGTAGAACCGAACCCTTGGTTCGAGAGTTCGATTTAGGGTATAAAAAAACCCTTGTAAAAACAAGGGTTTTTAAAATGGTGCCCCGAGAAGACAACAAAACCAACGTTTTACGTCCACAAAAAATCATAATTAAATCAAGCACTTGCAAGCCTAAGACTCTCATAGATAATACTTACGTCCATCAAAAATACGTCGTTGAAGGGCTCAATATGAGCCAAATTGCGCGTGAATTATTTACGTCCAGACAGACCATTCGTGCAAGACTTTTGAAGATGGGTGTTAAATTGAGATCAAATATCGACCAAGTGCAAAATCAAAAACATACAAAGTATGGGTACAAAAAGAGAAAGGGAGAAACTGTTAAACATAAAGCAGAAAACCGAGCGACTCTCGCAATATTTGAAATGAGAGAAAAAGGGCTCTCTTTTCAAGCGATCGCTGACATCTTAAGTGAGATGAAAATACCTACAAAAAAGAAAGGCAAAAAGTGGAGTAAGGGTATGGTTAGGAACATTTTTGTTAAGCTTAATCCCTAACCCTCAGCCCTTTGTAGCATTAACCTAAACCAGGAAGAAAGCCAGCTTCTACCTCGTCACTAAAACGCCAGTCATACCCATATGCCTTTTTTCGAAAACCATATCCAGTGGTACAAGGTCTCCTGTTACAGACAGCACTAATTGAGCCAGCAGGATTCTTACTTTTTGTAAAACCTTCACTTATCAGCCATCTCCCTGCCTCTTGTGCACTCTTAAATTCTTTAAGAACTTTTCCTGATTTCAAGTCAAGCATTGAAACTGCCTTGCTAGTCTTTGCTATAGATGCCACAGATCTCTTTTGAGCATTCAGCTTTGCCTGCTCGGGATTAGCTTTGTTAAATCCCTTTATGGACTTTCCGCGCTTCTCATTTGCTTCAGAGCTAGTTCGAGATTGAATAAGCTTATCTTGCCATTTTTTATATTCATCAGGATTTTCTAACTTCCACTTTTCAAGACTCTTTTGTCTTTTCTTCTGCACCTTTTTAGTTTTTATCTTCTTATGGTTATTCTTTCTTGCCTCTTGGTATTCCTCAGGATTTTCTTCCATCCACTTTTTAATTCTGTCACGAGACATCTCACGATATTTCTCATCACTCATGACTTCTTTAATTCTTTTACTTCGTGCTCTAAGGGCTGGTGTATCGCCTGACTGAAAAGCTTTCTTTGACCCAATAAGCATGGCCTTATATCTATCTGGGTTATTCAGCATGTACTCACGTTTTTTCTGCCTAGACTCTGCAATAGAAGGACGCTTACTTGTTCCTCCACCGCCAGTGATGAGATTCAAGCAATATTCATCTGAAATAATCTCTTCTGTAACAATAGATGCCTCTACTCTCTCTGTTTCTTCAGAACTGCTACAAGAAGCTATAAAGAATCGAGTGTAGTTATCCTTATTTTTCTTGTACTTACTTTTAAATTTAAGTCCAGATCCTTGATAGCGCTTAAGGTCTGACCACTTAGGACGATTTGCTTTACCTATATAGTACTCACCACTCTCCATATTAACTTGGATATAAACAACTCTGTAATAACCATCTTCCTCGCTTCGCTTTCTAACAAGCTCGCTTAATGAAATAACTTCAAACCACTTTTCATTGATAGATATTCTTTTAATACCCTGATCTTTAAAAGAGCTATCATTACCAGTTAAAGGATTTTCACCATAATCAATACATATATTTTCATTTATCTTTACAATCATAAAAGGACTTCCTTGC
>JBFGZE010000149.1:0-3245 GCA_041586955.1 Bacteriovoracaceae bacterium | reverse complement strand
CGCATCCGCTAGAGCTAAAGGAGCTGTTTCGGCATTTGTACCCTCATCGCATACAGTGTTCATTCAAGAGAACAACCAAATACGTAGCGTTATGGAGCGAAATAAGACCGGTTATACATGTGATCCTCAGGTTTTTCATACCGAGTTATTAGCCAAGGCCATCCAATTTTCTGAAAAACTTGATTACGGTCGAGATATACCAACTGTGGAGCTTGTTACTCGCCTCGGCAACCCTGTTTATCTGGAAGAATCTTTGACGGATAACCTCAAGGTCACTAGACCTAGTGACATCATAGCCATCGAATATGTATTACAGAATAAGAAGAGGGCGTTATGATAAAGCTGATAAAAAGAAAGGTAAAAAAATATATTTTTAACTTTTCATCCGGAATGATGGATGTACTTTTAATATTTAGAAAAAAAAAATTCGTTCTATTGTTAGTGCAGCATCCATTGATGTTTCATTACATCAGACCCCTTCATCAGATGCTGGCAGAGGATTCGAATATTTGTTTGCGGGTTTGTTTTTGTTACCCTGAGCACTTTAAAGAGGGCGATATCAACTCTCTTAAAGAAAAATTTAAATTGCGCACTATTCCTTACAGTATTGCAAAATACATACGTTGGTGCCTAATTATCTTTCCTGACCACTTGCCAATATTCCATCCGGACAGTACGAAAATACGCATTGAACATGGATTTTATAATGGAAAATTAGTAAATGGTAACCAATACATGTTTGGTCCATCTGCTAAAGACGAGAGCAATTCAATAGTCTATGACAAAATGTTTGTCTCCAGTGAATATGTCTGTGCGGGTATTCAAAAGCATTATCCGGAATTTTCTTCAAGAGTGCGTGTCGTAGGTAGCATATTAAGGGATGATATTTGTTCATACTCTGAGCGGAAGTTTGAAATTCTCAAGCAAATCAATCTTGATCCCACTAAACAAACGATTATGGTCGCTTCGTCATGGGGAGCATCCTCCTTTATTCAATTGTATGGGCTTGAATTTATCAAGCAACTGCCCGAGTTAACGGAAAAGTACAATGTCATTATATCTATTCATTTTCTTAATACTTTAGCGGAGAACTCAGGTGGACAGGATTGGAATCAGCTTCTTGAGCAAGCAAAAGGCCCTAATATTTATATTTCTCCCCCGGGTGATGAGTCGTATCACCTTCTCGCTAACTCTGATTTGTTAATTATGGATATGACTTCACTCGGGCTATATTTCCCGGTTTTTGAGCGTCCTATTATTCACTTTTATGACACTGGCGTCGAATATGAAGCATTCAGTTTAAATGTTGAATTGCGTCATTCAGTTTATAGAGCAAATGATGTTAAAAATTTATATGGAAAAATAGAGGATGCCTTTCAATCTTTTGATAAAGAAAAAATGAGAGAGCTCTCTGGCAAAATAGCCAGTTATAACGGGCAGGCAAAGAGGAGGTTTAAGGAAGAAATATATGACAGTTTATCAAAGTCATAATATTTCCCTAAAGCATTGTTTTCGCAGCTTGAAACATTCAATACTTATTTCCCAGTGATTGAGCCGCTCAAAAAGTAGCGAGTTTTATTTGCCATTAGAATGCTTACCACAGCAGGAACGGCGATGAAAGATAAACGGGCCCTAACTATTAAAGTCATTAACTTGAGAAATTAACCTTGGATAATTTGAAAGCAAAAGGTATTACAGCCTTTATATGGGACTTCTTAGGGAAACTTGCAATCCAAGTTGCGGGCTTTATTGTCACTATAGTGCTTGCCCGCTTGCTCGAGCCAGGTGATTTTGGCTTGATAGCAATGTTGATGGTCCTGGTCGGCATTGCACAAGTCTTTACTGATGTAGGTTTAGGAGGGGCATTAATACAGAGGAATAATATATTACCTATATATTATTCTTCGGTATTTTATTTCAATCTGTTGGTGGCCTGTATCTTAACCCTGATAACTTTTTATTCGAGCGGGCCTATCGCCGATTTTTATAATAATCCAGACTTAATTCCCTTAATCCAAACCATCAGTGTCTTTTTTATTATCAGCGCACTCAGTAGTGTGCAGGCGGTTAGATTAAGAAAGCTGCTTAAATATGCACTGCTTAGCAAAGCTGGCTTCATTTCATCATTATTAAGTGGAGTTGTCGGGATTGCTTTAGCATTTAATGGTGCAGGTATTTGGGCGCTGGTGGCACAAATCCTTTCGCAGGGGGTATTTTATAATATCATTCTCTGGCGTTTTAGCGGCTGGACCCCTGAATTAACCTTTTCCTTTAACGCATTAAGGCAGTTATGGGGGTTTGGTTTTCGCATGTTTTTATCGAATCTACTCGATGCCATTTATAGCCGAATTGATATTCTTATCATAGGCAAAGTTTTTCCTGCTGAGATCTTGGGCTATTTTCAAAGAGCCAAGCAATTTAGAGCACTTATCTTTCAGTACTCATCCGGCAGCTTAATGTCCGTAATGTATCCTATTTTAAGTAAGGTACAAAATGACTTACCAAGGTTCCAGAATATCCTCTTTAAGGCGTTACATTTATTATGTTTTGTAACCTTTTTATTGCTTGGGGGAGTCTATTTAAATGCTCAGGAATTAATTGTCATTCTATTTTCGGATAAATGGCTACCCGCTGTAAACTACTTAGAAATTCTGTTATTAAGTGCTTTTGGCTCTCCATTAAGTGCATTATTAGTCAATGTATTAAGCAGCAGAGGGAATTCAAGGGCTTTTTTGAAACTAGAGATAATAAAGAAAAGTACCTTCAGTTTAAATTTACTCAGTGCTGCGTATTACGGGATTGAAAACTATTTATATGGATTAATAGTTGTTGCATTTTTAGCTGTATTTTTAAATATCTTATTTGTGAGTAAAGAGCTTAATATCGGCATGTTAAATTTTATAAAGCCTATTCTAATGCAGATGCTATTGGCTATTGCTACTGTGGTCTTCACTTTTCAGATAGTCAGTTTAATAAACGTCAATATATTGTTGACGCTGCTAATAAAATCAGTCACTTATTGTATGTTATTTGGTGTTTTTAATTATTTATTAAAAACCAGAGCATATTTTGAATTTTATGATTTAATAAGCAGTTTTATTACAAGGCGAGATTCTAAAAGGGTAGTTGGACAAAAAAAAGCCTAGGAATAAAGGGGAAACCTAGGCTAGGGAAAGAGAGATAATCCAAATAAGGAATATATATGAACACTTTCAGTTTAGTTAAGAATGAGTTAGAAACAACCT
>JBFGZE010000148.1:0-3249 GCA_041586955.1 Bacteriovoracaceae bacterium | reverse complement strand
TCATGGGAGTTAGTTTATGAACCATAAACATTTTTGTCTGAATTAGGGAAATTTGGACGCACGAATGCCCGCACTTGGCGGCAAACAGATTGAACTGCGTCTATATGCGAATTTCGGTTTAGATATAAAAAAACCTTTCGCTTTGGAAAGGTGAAGAAAAAATGGGGTCCCTAATGTTGTTTCGTACAACCATATACCATAGAGGTACTCCGCCACAAACTTTTCCGACCTATCTAGTCGTTTTCCTTGGCTTTTCCCGACGTCCACTCGCCCCTGGAGCATTGTGACTCCCGGAGGTGTGTGGAGAGGGCTCCTCAAAAAGGGGTAGCGTCCTACACAAGAGCTGCCTCTCGGAGCTTTTCTGCGACCTTGGCCGTGGCAGAGCCGAAGCTAAAGACCGATATTTTCTGTCTTGTGTCGAAAATGGTCTAAGTAGATAATATTTATATGACATGGAAAGAGGAAGTTATCCAGTTGCTCAAAAAAAACATAGAGCGACAGGAGGCTAATAACTTTAAAGGAATGAATGAAGACTTTGATGCTATCGAAGTCAAAATCTATGAAGCACATGGTGACTCAAGTGCTGTCTGTCAAAATTTCCTAGATTGTTGGTGTGACGAGGTGAACCACGACTTCGCTAATTATCATGGACTCTCGAAAGAGCAATGGCCAACCTATGCAAAGAAAATCATCGATGAGTTGGAAAATGATGGAGAGATTCAAGATCAGGACTTGAAGGATAAGTTTATTTTAAAGCCGCCAAAGAAATCAGGATTTTTAAAAAAGTTACTAAAAATAGCAGGCTTCTTTCTACTGTTCTTAATCCTTTTATACTTGGTAGCGGGATACTATTTTTTTAAATATCCCAAAAACGTCACTATGGATGCTCATAACTCAGTTATTGTTGAAGAAAATATCTTAGATCTTTTTGAGAAAGACTCAAAGTTTCTTGATTCGCTATTAAAATCTAAGTCTAGAATGACTAGTTTTGAAAAGGCAGGCGATAGATCTCAATGCTTAACAATTCATCTTGATAATCGCAGAAAGGTAGCAAAATTATTTTCAAGATCAGATTCTAAGTATTCAGAAGTTTGGAATGGACCAATCAATGCTATCAGAGAAGGACTAGAGGCTCAGAAAGATCTCGTTACTGAGTGTGAAAAGTACTGTGTAACATTCATGCCAGCCTTTATGTTTAGAGGCTCGTTCTGCATAAACTACGATAGAGATTTAAAGATTAAATCAAAAGACAAACCTAGGTTTTGGGATTAGGGGAAGGTAATGAAAAAGATTTTCCTTATTCTACTATCACTTTTTGTATTATTTATCATTAGTGTAATGACCTTAAGTTACTACATGAATTACGGGCGACACGTACTAATTGTGAACAAGTCTAATGTCGCATTAGAAAAAGTCCAAATGAGCATTACTTACGGCACTAATACAGAAAATGAAAAGACGGTAAGTTCTCCAGCTGGAAGGGTAGAGTCTGGAAGTGAACTAAAAATTCCTCTTGATAGCAGTGACTCAACTCTAAGCATTCAGTTCAATGCGAATGGTGAAGATCATAATATTGTCTGTGGTTATACTACTGGAGGCGTTTCTCACAAGTTAGTAATAAAAGATAACTTTAAAAGTACTAAATGTGAGATTCAAAGGTGAATTGGAATGGAATCACTTTATAAAGAACAGTTCGGTTTGATGTTCAATGATGTCACTTTGTCTATGCAAGTGGCAGTCATTGTTCTTTTATTGCTTGATTATCTTTTGATTTATTTCAAGGTAGAAAAGTACTTAAAGTTTTCAATCCCTCTCATAGATATTCCTGAAAGATTCAGATCATCTAGTGTCGAGCAGGTTACCACTAACAAAAACCTTATTAATTATGGGGACGCCCCGATCTTTAGTTATCCTAAAAGCCTGTTCAGTCATATGTGGTCAGCAGTAATACTTATCTGGCCAGATGGGGATAATAGAATAAGAGGAAAAGTTGCTCTTACTCCTTTCAAATTGCTTTTCTTCTTAATTATATTTCCATTCTTCTACTTCATTTTGGAGTCTCCCTGGGGGGATCAGTTCAAGAAGGCTTTTAACTCAATTTTTTTATTATCATTTCTTAGTGTTGGTACAGTCGCTGGGATTGTGATGGGAACTTGGTTCACTCTTGATATGCTTAGGTATAAAAAGGTTGATCCTAATCAAGAGCAAACATCTGGAGAGATAGAAGCATTTAAAGCTGAAATTAGAAAACTAAAATTACGTTTGTTGATTGGCTTTATCTTGTACTTGCCATTAGCAGCGGTGACGTTATTTCCATTAATCAAGATGTTCCCTGGGGCTGAGAGTTTCATAGGGTTTGGGTACTTTTTTTGCTTCGTTGGCTGGCTTGGTTACCATCAATTGAAGCTTTATTTCACCAGTTGCATAAAATGTGGGAATCCATTTTTTAGAAAAGGTATGTGGCACAATACATTTAGTTCAAAGTGTCTTCATTGTGGCCTTTCGATTAAGAAAAACTAAATGTTGTTAAACATGTCCGTGATTCTATGATTCTGGAAATGGAATATCTTAAAATTTAATCTATTGCTTGTGATTTCTTGGCATAAATTGATAATGGAAAACAAATTCCAACAATTATAAAGACAATGCTTGTAGGGATAATCATCCAATGCTTGTCGCCTGTGATGAAAAAGTAGATTCCTTGAACACCTCTATATCCAAAGAATAGAGCCAAAACCGTAAAGATCGAAACTCTGAAGAAATACAGCTTTTTAGTTATAAAAAATCTATTTGGGGTCAGGATAAATGCTCCTGAAAGAATCATTGGCAAAGAATCTAGGAGTATTTGTCCTCTTGAGGGAATTACCTCAAGATGGTCATAGACCAGAGCTGGTGCCATCAGTGATAAAACGGGTGAAAATAAAAGAAAAATGCCAAGTAGGGCTGTCAAAACTCTTATCAAAATATAGAAGGATTTATTTTTAATCATTAATTACCTTCTTGTCTGTAATCTCGTGTAAATGTTCACACCTTGGAGAAAGGAAAGTGAAATGATCAATACCGTTTCTTTTGTAGCTAATCATAGTCCCCGATTCAGTATTGAAGTTTTCCTCAACAATATTTAATTCATTTAGAGAGACTTTAATACCAGGACTTTGAATTCTAGATGCGGAATAAAACAGCAAGAAAGATTGTTCTAAATCTGGATATATATAAAGAAAATCTTTAGTCAGTATTACTCTAAAGGTT
>JBFGZE010000147.1:0-3324 GCA_041586955.1 Bacteriovoracaceae bacterium | reverse complement strand
TAATATCTTTTTCAATTCTTTGGCCAATAGCTTTGATATTATTTGGCAAACAAATAATCAATTTAAAAAACTCGCTCTTATTAATATTATTTCAATTACTTTAGGGACCCTTCTTTCCGCTGCGATTATCTATCAATCACAAACCTATCCTTCTTTTTTTATTGCCGGATTAAGCGCCTCGCTCATTACGCTTTTTGTGAAATTTAAAGGTATGACTAGCGAATTAAATATTAAAACCTATTTTGCGTCACTTGATACTCAATTGATAAAAAAAACCTTGATTGAATCGGCGCCCTTAACCCTAGGTTCCTTCTTTTATCTCTTATGTTACCGAGTTGATGTTATTGTTCTGGAAAAGCTTGGAAAACTAAGCGATGTTGCTGATTATAATGCGTCTTTCAGCGTCCTCGAGCAAATTATCGAAGTGATTTGGGCGCAATTTCTTATCGTCTTTTACCCTAAAATGATTGAAACCCACGCCAAATCACCACGCCATCTCATGAAAATATGTCGTAACCTCTCCCTCGTTCTCATCCCCGTTTTTCTTGCAGGCTTTGCCCTTTCTTATTTCGTTTCACCGAAAGTTTTTAATGTCGTTTTTGGTGCTAAATATACCTATTCGGGAATGATTTTTACCTATCTTCTCCCCGCTCAACTTTGTTTTATTTTATTTTCTATCTATTATAGAGTGACCATAATTTTCAAAAAGTCTTCTCTTATTCCTCTGTGGTGTTTCTTTGCTGCTTGTTTGAATTTAGTTTCTAATATCAACCTCATTCCCACCTATGGTGTAATGGGGGCCGTTTTCACGACTTTTATCACCAGTACATTTCTGGCCATTGCAACTTTTATATATGCCCATTCTTCTGCCAAGAAATTACTCCTTTCGGAGAGCGTGAAATGACCCAAAAAATACTTTTAATCACGGGCCGCTCAGACTCTGGTGGCGGGCCCAAGCATTTACTCGACCTTCTAGCATCATTAAAGGAAGACCCCTCCTTTGATGCCTATATCGCCTCTCCTTTAGATGCCCCCTTCTATAAGGCCTTTAAAGAACAAGCCAAAGAACACCTTTATATTCCCTCCCGAAAATTCTCTTTTAAGCATTTCTTTAAATTAAAACGATTTGTTCGTGACCATCAAATTAATATTGTTCATAGTCATGGTCGCGCTGCTGGCCTTTATTCTCGCGCTCTCTCAATCTTTGGAGTTAAGGTCATTCATACTTTCCATGGTGTTCACGTCAAGAAAACCATCTCAGAATTTTTTAAAAACACCATCGAACGCCTTCTCACTCGACTGACTCAAAAACTTATTTTTGTCTCACAAGAGGAGATGAATAACGCTCAAACTCTACACTACCCTATTGATAACGGAGTAGTTATCTCCAACGGTATCCCCATTAATCAAACCAATGAATTAACTCAAAACCTTAAGGGAAAAAAATGTCTTAAAATGGGTACTCTTACCCGCCTAGAAGAACATAAGGGCAATAAAGTATTAATTGATCATTTTAATGATCTTTATCAAGTAGAAAAAAATCATCAAATAAGCCTTCACCTCGCCGGCGAGGGTCCCGATCAAATGAAACTCATGGCCTATTCTCAAACTCTTTCCTGCCGTGATGCTATTATTTTTCATGGATTGGTTCAAAACCCTGACCAATTCCTCGAAGATATCGATATTTTTGTTTCTGCCTCCAAAAGTGAAGGTATGCCCTACGCTGTCCTCGAGGCAATGAATCACCGACGCCCTTGCCTTTTAAGCGATGTTCCTGGCCACCGTCATATCGCCCCTCAAGTCATTCTTTTCAAGCAAGACAATGCCAATGATTTTGCCGCCAAGTTTCAAGAAACCATTGAGCGGGGACAAGAAAAGGCACAAGAAAATTTTCTTTTTCTAAAGGAAAATTACGACATTAACCAACGCTTACAGGATATCAAAGAGGTTTATCTAGGTCTTTCTAATTAAGCTTTAGTTTCCTTATAATTTTTAAGATACAAATCCGCCTGCTTTTCAATAGAAAATTCACCTGATCTTTTCTGACATAATTGGCGATTAAATTGCGCTCTTTTGCTCAAACCCTTTTCCAAAGCCTCCTGTAATGAAGAGGTATCTCCGGCCCTAAATTTAAGGCCAATATCTTCAGAATTAATAATTTCCTGAACCCCACCAATTTGCGGTACGATACAAGGGATTCCAAAAGAGAGGGCCTCAATAGTCACAAGACTAAATGATTCATAACGAGACGGTACAATAACAAGATCTGCGGTACGTAAAAAAGTCTCTGGATCAGAACGAAACCCATGAAATTCTATGGTTATCTGGTTGTTACTCAAGGCCTTCGCCCCCGCTTTAACCTTTTCTAAAAAGTCTGCATCTTCTTGGTGAGTGGAGTTCACCCCTCCAACAAAATCTACTTTAAGGGAAACACCAAGCTTATCAGTGTTTAAGTGAGTGAGGGCCTCAATTAAAAGATCCTGTCCTTTAATATGTTGAAACCTCCCCAAGCAAAGAAGGTTAACGTCCTCCCCCGTCAAAGATTGATCCTTTAGCGTTTTATGCTCTTTAGAAAATGGCAAACCCAAGTATATAACCTGAGTTTTGTTGCTATCGGTAGTAGTAATTTTCTCAACATCTTTAGAAACAGGAAAAATTTTCTGCGCTAAAAAATTGATAATCTCGCCGCGTAGACCAAAAGGCTTTTCCCAGGCCCCATGGATACTAATTATGGTTTTATGGCGGAATTGAAACGTTTTAGGGAGTGAATTAATAGAGTAACAATGAATAATATCCGCCCACTCAAAATGTGGACGCAGGACTTTGGGATTTTGCAAAAGGGGAATAAAAGACAACCACGCCTTAGTCAATGCAGGCGCGTAATTTACCACCTCGATTTGGTGCTTTATAAGCTCATTTTGTAAATCACCAGGCGGACAAATAACCTTGACCAGATGTGAGCTTTTCAAATATCCCACGAGGGCCAGGAGGTTTCTCTCACCACCGCCAATGCAATGATACTCTGTCATAAATAATAACTTCATTACGCCCCAAGTCTTTCTAATGCCATTCTTAACTTTACCATTCTTACATCATGCACTATCTTATCCATAATGAAAAAAATTAAAGTATTGCTCGTTTCTCCCTCCTCCTATCTTCCCGAAAATAAGGATGGTGTCAGCAAAATTAATTATAATTTGATCAAAAATAATCCTTATGTAGACTACCATTTCTTGCACTTAGCGGCATTTAATCATAACGAAAATGAGCAAGAACATTTGACCAGACATTTCACCGTAAAGGCCAAGTCTCAGATCACTTCAT
>JBFGZE010000146.1:0-3411 GCA_041586955.1 Bacteriovoracaceae bacterium | reverse complement strand
GAGTGGACGTATCGGGTGCTGGATATGAAGATCATTGCCGCAATGGATACGCTGTCGCGGCATCCATAGCGTCAAGGGAGCTGATCATCAAAGGCCTGGCGGCTTTCTCTGAAAATTATTTTAGGGAATGAAGTCCTATCATATTATTTTCCGTATCCAAAACTAATGAAATGAAGCCATATTCTCCTATCGAAAATTTTGGCCTTTCAACTCTTCCCCCAGCGACCTCAATACGAGACTCTTCTATTTTGCAATCATTACATGAAAAATATACGAGGACACTGTTTTGTCCGGCAGGGAACCCTGGCATCTTTACGATAGCTCCAGCTGTACCATGAATTGTCATATCATTAGGAAAAACACACATTTCAACTTCATTTCCAATTGTTACAGGATTGGCAAGCCGCTCTAGCTTATACCCAAAAACATTTTCATAAAATTTTTGGGCGCGGGCCAGATCATCAACATAAATCTCAAACCAACCAACGGGATTGGCCTTTTTTTCAGTGACTTTTTCTTTTTCATGGATTGGTTCTCTCTTATTTTCTGCTATTTTTTTGATATTATTCAATGCTTCTGTCCAACACTTATTAAACATTTCTTCAAAGTCCTCGTGAACTTCTATGATAACCTTAAGCTTTGTGGAAGTATTATAATCTTCAAATAAGTAAGTTTCCTTGCTCCCAATCCATTTTTCAGTTAAAGGCCCTGTTGTTTCAACGACTCCTTTCTTATTGATAGTAGCAACATGCTCGGCGACAATTTTTTCGTAGGGCCTAAAAGTGCTAATCTTGGCCAATGTCCCTCCCTTATTTTTATCAATAAATTGAACTTCAGCACCTTCTTTCCATTTTCCTATGAATTCTGAATTCGGTGAAAACGCTTTTACCCAATCGGAGTAAGTTTCTTTACTGATCATCACAGACCAAACCTTTTCTTTGTTTGCATCAATAAGTATTTCGAAGTTTAAATGTTTCATTAATTTGGCCTTCATTATTATCTCCATATTTTGAAAATTGATTTCAAATTGTCGACCATCCATTTTTTCATGGTGAAGGTTATCTTTTTTTGATTAATCATTTCATCGTACATTGCATTAAAGTCAAAAAAATTAAACCGTTATTCTAGCTCATGTAATTTGGAAGCATCTATTCTCACAAGAGAATAGTATCAACTCGCCTAGAGTGAATGCGCGCTGACGGCACTCTTAAATAAATAGTTTGGGATAGAATCTTTCCTGGAAAAGGCCAAAGGAAGGGCAGTCCAAAAAGCAAAAATTTATGTGTTGTGCCATGGCCTGACGGGGAGTAATTCGCTATAGTCAAGTTATGAGCGATATGAAAAAGACAATTCTAAGTGCCTCAACGGCGACCGGTGATTTAACTCTAGGAAATTATATTGGGGCGATCAATAATTGGCGCCAATTGCAGGAACAATATAATTGTTATTATATGGTGGCGGACCTGCATGCGCTCACAGTTAAGCAAGATCCTACCGCCCTTAGAGAGCGTTGTCTCAGTTTTTACGCTCAATACTTGGCGTTAGGGCTTGATCCTGAGAAAAATACTATTTTTATGCAATCTCATGTTCCTGAGCACGCAGAATTGGCGTGGATCCTCAACTGCCTGACCCCGATGGGTTATCTCAATCGCATGACTCAATTTAAGGAAAAGTCTCAGAAAAACTTGAAAAATATCAATGCGGGACTCTTTTCTTATCCTGTTCTTATGGCCTCTGATATCCTGCTTTACCAAGCAGATTTAGTGCCAGTAGGTGAGGACCAAAAGCAGCATTTAGAATTATGCCGCGATATTGTGACTTTCTTTGAGAATCGATATGGTGAGGGGGTCCTGACGATGCCAGAGCCCTATATTGGCAAAGTGGGGGCGCGAATTATGTCTCTTCAGGATCCCACTAAAAAAATGAGTAAGTCAGATGAGAACGTTAACGCTTTTGTCTCGATTATTGATACTCCTAAAAAAATGGCCAAGAAGCTTAAAGGTGCCGTCACGGACTCTGGAACTGAAGTGAAATTTTCCGATGATAAACCTGGCATTTCTAATCTCATGACGATTTACTCTGTTCTTAGCGGGCAAACCATTGAGCAAATTGAAAAAGATTATGAAGGCAAAATGTATGGCCATTTAAAAGTGGATTTAGCG
This sequence comes from Bacteriovoracaceae bacterium, assembly GCA_041586955.1. Lineage (GTDB taxonomy): Bacteria > Bdellovibrionota > Bacteriovoracia > Bacteriovoracales > Bacteriovoracaceae > JBFGZE01. The sequence continues at coordinate 1,249 of JBFGZE010000146.1, read as the reverse complement.
GACTTAGTGGTTGAAACCTTAAGGCCGGTCCAAGAAAAATATCATGATTTAATGAATAATAAAGATTATCTCACGGGTGTGATTAATAAGAATGGTTTACGGGCCAAAGAAAAGGCCAATCGTACCTTGAAAGATGTGTACGATAAAGTCGGTCTCGTGCCACGAGGGTTTTAAAAACCATTAGATCATTTAAGAAATGAAAGGATACATTTTATGTTAATGGTTGTTTCTCCAGCAAAGAAGCTCGACTTCGAAATTTCAGCGCCTTTTGACACTTTTTCCAAGCCTCTCTTTTTAGATAAAACGGCGACCTTGATTAAAGGTTTGCGTCTCTGTTCTCCAGGGGAAATTTCTAATCTGATGAAATTGAGTGATAAATTAACTGACCTCAATGTGGAAAGGTATAAGAACTTTAAAACAGGCTTCAAAGAAGATCTCGGTAAACAGGCAATTTACGCCTTTCGTGGTGATACCTATGTTGGGTTTGATGCTGATACCATGACAAAAAAGGATGTCACTTTTGCTCAAAAGCATTTGCGTATTCTCTCGGGACTTTATGGCCTTTTATCTCCCATGGACCTGATTCAGCCTTATCGTTTAGAAATGGGCACTCGCTTTTCTTGTCAAGGGCATAAAAACCTCTATGAATATTGGGGTAATACTTTAACTCAGGAAATGAATCAGCTTTTGAAAAAAGAAAAAACAATCGTTAATCTCGCCTCGAAAGAATATTTTCAGGCGATCTTACCTCAAAAATTGGAAGGCAATATTCTTAATATTCACTTTAAAGAGAAGAAAGGTGATGATTATAAAGTCGTCGGCTTTATGGCGAAGAGGGCCCGTGGCATGATGGCCCGCTATATTGTCGATAACCAATTAAAGGATCTCGAAGATTTAAAATCATTTAATATTGGAGATTATAAATTTAATTCTAAACAAAGTGACGATCATAATTTTGTTTTCTTGCGTTGATTAAAAATTATTTATGATAGGGATGGTTTTGCGCGATGGATTGAGCGCGGTATAATTGTTCCATTAAAATGGCGCGCGCCCATTGGTGGGGGAAGGTCATTTCTGATAATGAGATTTTGGGTGAAACAACTTGCTGAACGTTTTGTCCATGGCCAGAGGCGCCACCAAATATAAGAGCAATACGTGTTGATTGCTCAAAGTGTCCATAAAGCCATTTTGAAAATTGGGGACTGGAAAATGTTTTGCCCTTTTCCGCCAAAAGAAAACAATTCAAAGG
>JBFGZE010000145.1:0-3455 GCA_041586955.1 Bacteriovoracaceae bacterium | reverse complement strand
GGGCTCTGGGAAAATTTATTTTGAGGTGCGTAAGAAAAATAAAGTACAGGCCACGATTCATTTATTGGACAAGAAGTTTCTCAAAAAGAATAATATAATCATTTAAAAGATCAACCGATTTGTGAGGGATATATGAAATTAATAACATGGGCAATGATGCTTGTAATGGCATCCTCTTTAACGATTGCCGCTCCAGTTGAGAAAAAGAGCCCCTCGCGTTTTGAGCGATTAGAATTATTCAATAAGATTCTTCATTTAATTGAAACTCAATATTATAGAGAAGTGGATATGGAAAAACTGATTCATGGGGCCTTAAAGGGGATGATGCATACTCTTGATCCCCATTCTTCATTCCTTGATAAAACAGTTTTCCAAAAAATGCAGGAAGAAACTCAAGGGCATTTTGGTGGCCTTGGTCTTGAAGTAAGGCAAAAAGATGGGGTTTTAGTTGTCGTCACTCCTATTGATGACACTCCTGCATTTAAAGCGGGAATTAAAGCGGGTGATAAAATTGTTGAGATCAACCATGATAATACAATTGGTATTACTCTAGAAGAATCTGTCGAAAAAATGCGTGGCAAACCCAATACCAAGGTTGTGGTTGGCGTGATTCGGGAGGGCGTGGAAGGCATTCAGCGCTTTACTCTTAAGCGTGAAATTATCAAAGTTAAGTCGGTTAAGCATCAATTAATTAATGATCAATATGCCTATATCCGACTGACACAATTCCAAAAGAATTCGACTAAGGAAATCGAAAAGGCCCTCAAAAGCTACCAGGCCAGGACGAAAAAAATAGGTGGTCTTAAGGGAATAGTCTTAGACTTACGTGCCAATCATGGAGGCCTTCTTGATGAAGCCGTTGGTGTCTCCTCACTTTTTTTAAAGGATGGAATTGTTGTATCAACGGAGGGGCGCGATCCTAAGCATAAAGAAATTCGCTATGTGAAAAAGATTGGCCACAAAGATATTAACACTCCCTTGATTGTTTTGATTAATGGCTCTTCCGCATCCGCTTCTGAAATCGTCGCCGGCGCTCTCCAGGATCATGGCCGTAGTCTCATTATGGGAACCCAGTCTTTTGGTAAGGGAACTGTTCAGTCAGTTGCTAAAGTTGATAAAGATAATGGCGTGAAGTTGACGATTGCTCAGTATATGACTCCTAAAGGACGTAAGATCCAGGCCCGCGGTATCATTCCTGATATTGAAGTTGATGAGTATGAGGGAATTTGGTCTAATGAAACGTCCAAGAAAACTACTTATTTAAGAGAAAGAGATCTTCGAGGTCACCTTAATGCTAGTATTGAAACGAAAGAGGAAAAAGAACAGCGGTTAAAAGAAGAAAAAGAAGAGCGCCGCTTGCGTATTAAAAACCTTCGGGAGAAAAATAAAGGTGCTAAAAAAGGGATTGAAAACCCGGCAGACAAATACAATCCCAAAACGGATTATCAAATTGTCCAGGCGCTGAAGTTTTTAAAAACGATTGAGTTTACCAAAGCTAATTTATCCAAATAATAATTAATGGAACCGTTAAAAGTTAGCTCCCTTCTTCAGCAAATCAAAGGTCTCCTAGAGGGGCAATTTCGATTTGTTCAGGTTGAAGGCGAAGTTTCCAATTTAAGCAAGGCCCATAGTGGCCATATCTATTTTAGTGTCTCTGACTCACAGGCCTCGCTTAGTTGTGCTCTTTTTAAAATGGATGCTCTTCGTAATCCAATGGTTAAAAACCTTAAAAATGGCGATAAGGTGATTCTTTCGGGTTCTCTTGGTGTTTATGCCAAAAGAGGCACCTTTCAAATGATTGTTAAGCGACTGACCCCTAGTGGTGCAGGCGATCTTCATGCGCAATTAGAAATGCTGAAAAAGAAATTAGCGGCCGAGGGACTATTTGACCCTCAACAAAAGAAAACCATCCCTATACTACCAAAAAGGGTAGGGGTTATTACTGCCCCTGGTGGTGCCGCTCTCCAGGATTTTCTCAATATTTATGAGCGCCGCTCTTTTCAAATGGACATTGTCCTTATTCCTGCCTTAGTTCAGGGAGATAAGGCGCCAGAGTCTATTCGTAAGGCACTTTTTAAAGCGATTAAATATAGCTTGGAAGCACCAGAAGATAAGCGATTAGATGCCTTAGTTTTGACTCGGGGTGGCGGGAGTCTGGAAGACCTTTGGGCCTTTAATGATGAGGCCTTGGCCTGGGATATTTTTAATTGCCCTATTCCCATCATTTCCGCCGTGGGCCATCAGGTCGATTTTTCAATTAGTGATATGGTCGCCGATCTACGTTGTGAAACCCCCTCGGCCGCTGCTCAAGAGCTCACAGAATATCAAATGTCAGTTCAAGAAAAATTACAACGCATTGGCCGCGGTCTCCATAATAATGGTCAAAAAGCGATTGATTTTGCACATCGTCGACTTGATCAACTACATCCGCGGGTCTTATTGGAGGAGATCTCAGGTCGGCTCTATCAATTTCAAAAACGTCTGCAAGCGTTGAATTTAACGCATCGATTAGAAGAATTTATCGGACTTTATGAAAAGCGCATGCGGTTGGATGATTGTTTTGGCCGTCTTGGGCGTCATTTTCCCGATCAAATAAAGTCTTACCGTCAAAGGCTAAATCATTGCGAAGGGCTGTTAAGTGCTTTAAATCCTGAAAATGTTTTAGGAAGAGGCTATTCTTTTGTGAAGACAAAAGGTGGTCAAGTTGTGGCAAATTCTTTATCCTTTAATAACCTCTCCACTCAGGAAGAATTAATCATTCAATTTAACGATGGTGAGGGACACGTTAAAAAGATTGGGAATTAATCATGAAATGGATATTATGGTTCTTTTGCCTTCTTTGTTGCGCTTGCTCAAACCAGAGTCGTCAAAATGTTCCAATGGGGCAGCGATCTTTGGCCCAAGGCTCCAAATCAACGGCAATTAAGAAAATTGAGTCTTTCCCGCTTATGCGCTTTTCTGTGCGTCCTGGGGAAGTTAGGCGAGTGGTCTATCCACGCGGAGATGTTACTGCTGAAGATCAAATTGTTTGTGGAGACTACTCGATTAAGGCCCATCATGAAGACGGTAAGTTAATTTTCTTTCTCAGTGAATCTTATTTTTCTAAAATGTCACCCTATACTTGCCGTAATATTGATAAAGGCAAGCGCTTTCACTTTATAAAAGTGAGCGTTAATGAAAAGAAATTTCGCTCTGAACGTTTACATGTCAACAAAAAGAGAGTTGTTCTCTCTCCTGAAAACTTAAAGCGCGTGCGGCGTGAGCAGGCGATGTTGACTAAGATTTATCAAGGGGCCGAGGCCGTGCCCTTTTTTGAATTTCGCTTTATTCAACCTTTAAAAACCAAGGTGACAAGTATTTACGGAACCCGCCGGGTCTTTAATAATCAACGCAAGACTCAGCACCTAGGAACTGATTATCGCGCGAGCGTTGGCACTTCCATAAAAAGTTCAAAT
>JBFGZE010000144.1:0-3513 GCA_041586955.1 Bacteriovoracaceae bacterium | reverse complement strand
TGTGATCAAATATTTGATTAATCTCTTGAGAAAAACTTTCTTGTGAAATCTCATCGTTTTTAATTTGTATAGATAAATCAGCCCATCTCTTTTCTATAAAATTGAGCTGACTTTTAAATAAATATGTTATCTTATTTGGAAGCTCGCGTGCTTGCCTAAGTTCGATTTGATCTATTTCATCATTTGAGTGAGGAGGGTTATCTATTAGTAGGACAACATTTTTGTTGGGGTAATCTTGGATACTTGCAGAAAAAAGAGTTTGCCATATTGTCCGTATATCTTCTTTGTAAGAAGGAATGAGAACGGTAACGGGAGGTGCATCTGGCGATATTAAATCATTTTTTAAATTAAGTGGTTTGAATTTATAACGTCTAATGTAGTAAGCAATTCTACACATTTGGTAAACAATACCACCATATAATAGTGATGTAATAAGAGTTATAAAAAGTAACTGCTTAGAAATTTCAACGATACTTTCTTGGTTAATTAATCTTTGAAGTACATTTAAAGAATCTCCAAGCCCGTACCAAGATGATACAAATGTAAAAATAAGTAATACAAAAGTTAAAAAAATTTCAAAAATTAATCGATTATTATCTTTAGAATTTTTCATAGATTGGAAACCTTAACTCCTTTAATGGATCTATTTGCTTGGCAAATGTACTCAGTTATAAAATCAAGAAGTTTTACGTAAGCGAGATATGAGTCTTGTTCTTTATCAACTTCACAACCATATATTATATATTTCTTACCATTTTCAACTACTAAACGATTATTTTTTATATGGAGTAAAAGCAGGAGATATGTATCTTTTCCAAAGTAGACTTTAAAATTTGTTTGCTTTAACTCATTTTTAATTTTTGAATCATTCACTTCAATTTTGAATGAGCAACCCTCAGTACTAATGTCGATAACTTCAACATCTTTTGACTGATTTGTTGACATGGAAGACTGAAGCCTTAAAAAATCACGAACCAAGTATCTATCAGATTTACGCTTTTCGATATTTTGTTCTTCTTTAAAATCATTTAAGCCAATAACATTTGTTTTTTTTTGTGAGGACATATAAACCAACTCCTTATTATCTGCTATCGGAGTGTTAAATGAAATTATTTAGGGTGAAACAGATAAAATGAGTGATTTTAGTAGGTTACTTGGCTAGTTTCAACAAGGGGTATGAAGAGAGTATCTAATAACAGTAGTCTAAAAGACTTTTTCTAGTATCGCAGTTCCATAATCGCCCACGTCGGGGCACCATTATGAAAAAAGGCTGAACCAAGTGGATTGTCATTCCCTTGCTCGTTGGAGCAACCGGCCCAAAAAAATATGCCCCAAGGCACATTTTTACTGGGCATAAATAAGTCAAAAGAAAAGCATCGCTGAATGAATTTGGGCAGGCCGAAGCGCACGATGCGCGAAGGTGTTCAGTGAGCAGATGCGGTGTATTTAAACCAAAGCAACTTTAAAAGTTTAAATGAATCCGCGAAAGGCATCATTAAATTTGGAAACCCTTGTTATGGTATTGGAAAGGCCTAGGGCCAACCGCTCTAGAATTTCTTATTTCAGCATGTTATGCAGCTCAAGAACTTTTTTAAAATGGCAGGCCATTTACGGGGATAGGGGCCAATAAGCTTATTCAATTGAGGAAGAATTTAATGATTATCTATTTAATCGCCATTACTTTGGGGATGGTATTATTATTTTGGAGTGCCGAGCTATTTGTCGATGGAGCAACTAAGGTTTCTATCCACTACAAGATGTCACCACTCTTTATTGGCATGGTTGTCATTGGGTTTGGAACATCGGCACCTGAGTTTATTGTTTCTGTGATGTCATCATATTTTGGACAAGATGATATTGCCGTGGGGAATGCTTATGGTTCCAACATCGTTAATATCGCTTTGATTCTAGGCCTCACCTCAATTATAAAACCAATAAAGGTATTATCTACAATTCTCAGGAAAGAGCTTTTAACTCTTTTACTTGTCAGCCTGTTTTCGACCTACCTATTTATTGACTTAAAATTATCTAGGGGAGAGTCGTTATTTTTATTATCTCTCTTTATATTGCTTTTTTATTGCGCGATAAGAGAAAGTAAAAAACATAGAGATGATAGCTTTGGCCTAGAGGTTGCGAAGTCTATCGACCAAAAACATGTAACTTTAAAATCCTCATATTTTTATCTCATCTCAGGCCTAGGAATATTAATCTTAAGTTCACGCTTGTTCTCATGGGGAGCGGCTGCGATCGCGAAGTCATTAGGAGTTTCAGATGTGGTAATTGGATTTACAATTGTTGCTATTGGCACATCCTTACCAGAGCTTATTTCCTCTATTGTTGCCGCAAAAAAGAGTGAGTCTGAATTGGCCTTCGGAAACATTATTGGTTCAAACTTATTCAATACCCTTATTGTAATACCTTGTGCGGGGTTAGTTAAGCCTCTCTCTATTTCAAAAGTCGTTTTTGAAAGAGATATGTCTGTTATGTGTTTGGTAACATTAGTCTTACTTCTTTTTGGTATTGGGGCCAGGGGGGAGGGGCGAATCAATCGAATTGAAGGAGGTTTATTTATTTTATTTTACATGGCATATGCGAGTTTTTTAATCTTCATCAATTGAACAATGGACTTATAAGGTGCAGGTTCGATAATCTCTCATCTAGAGGCACGATTCTTCTTTCAGTCCTAGGTCCTGTCCAGCAAAAGCGGTGGGCGCTATTTGTCTACCCTATCCTTTTTATCTTTTTGCCAAGTAATTAACTTTTTATATTTGCACTAATTTTTCTTCAATAAGAAGTATTTTATGCCTTTTAATTCTGGCACTTTTTTTATTTATAGCAACCCTATCTGCTTGAAACTATGTCGCCTTTGGAAGAGATATCAATAAAAGTAATAATAGGAGAAGCAGAATCTCCCGATAGGTTATTGATGAATTATATATGTTTAATCGCCATATTTTATGGACTTATTTCTTGTACTCCTAAAATGGAGGTCGAGATTACTAAGTCAGCTGGCACTACTCTTAGTAGTGAACCAAGCATAAAGGTTAATTGGAATAATAACGATACCTCTGATTCGGTACTTGCTCTCAACGAGGCAGGTGCGCCAAGTGCTAACCTCAATATTTTTTCCGATACCGTCGTTGATGCCGATACCATTGTCACTTATACCATTTCTGGTAGTGCGACTGATACTTCCGATTTTATTTCATATTCCGGTACTGCCACCATCTTGGCGGGAACTAATTCTGTTATTGTGACTCATGCCCTTGTTGATGATGGTGATTTTGAGGCGCCTGAAACAATTATCTTAACCATTACAGGAACTGATAACCCAGACGTTGGTGTCAGTGATGGTGATGTTTTAACTATTACCATTACTGATGACGAAAATTTGAATACCCCGGTAATCGACCCAATTGTCGATCAAATTGGTGTTCTGGAAAACACCCCCATAACGCAAATCAATGCCAATAATGGAGGAGATGATATTGACGGCGATGGCCAGACTATCAC
>JBFGZE010000143.1:0-3573 GCA_041586955.1 Bacteriovoracaceae bacterium | reverse complement strand
TCAAAAGGAATCTTTCCAAGCTTTTTAAATTCACTTTTTGCCAGCTCCCTCACAAAAACCTCCGCCCCTTTTTCAGGATCAGACTGAATCGAAATCTTAGCTGCGTTGATATAACCGATGCTCGAAAAACAAATGATGAAAAGAATTTTTGAAAAATATAGCATATACCCACCTCTCTTAAGTCTAACAAAAAATGGCGAAGTAAATTATGGGGAAAAATAAACCTTTTAAATATCAAGATTAAATTTAAAGATGAAATTACAACCTTTATTCAGCTCACTTTCTACTTCAACTACCCCACCAATCTTGTCAACTTCATCCTTAACACTATTGAGTCCTACGCCTCTCCCACTAATCGTGGAGACCTCATCCTTAGTCGAAAAGTCAGGTAAAAAAATTAATTGATAGATTTCCGCTTCGCTTAAATGGTCATAATCTTTTTCAGGGTTGAGCTCTTTTATTTTTGATAGAACCTTTTGCCTATCGATCCCATTTCCATCATCTCTAATTTGCATAACGAATTGATTTAAATCAGTTTTTTCAAAAACAATCTCAATTTTACCCGCAGGCTCCTTCCCTTTTTCAATACGATCAGACTCCGTCTCGAGGCCATGATCCATCATATTGCGAAAGACATGAACGAGTGATGTTTTTAAATCATCATATTTTAATAAATCAATTCGAAGATCACCATTGGTGATGTTTACAGTCGGACATGGCTTACCAAGATCCATGGCAAGATCTTCAAGTGTCGGCAAATAGTCGGCAACAAGCTCGTTGGCCGGCGAACAAATGCAATTTTCATAAAATTCTTTCATATTGGCCTCATTAGATAGCTTCTGGTAAAAGTCGCGACTCCATTGAGTGTCGACCCCCTTTAAATGCGCTTCATCTTGCCCAACATCAATTTCCTTAGTTAATTCTATAAAATAATTAATTTCTTTTTCCATCAACAAAAACTCATCTTCAACATTAAAATCTGGCCTTTCTGAAATGGCATCTTCAAGCTTATGAATTGACTCTGCTAATAATACTGCTCCAAATACCGAGGCCACTCCCTTCAAGGAATGTAGCTTAAACTTATAGCCATTAATGTCTTCCCGTGCGGTTTCAAAGTCCTTGATAATAGCGTCTCCGAGCTCGAGAAAGTTTGAAATCGATTTTTTTCTTTTAATTAAATTGGAAATGATTAAAACCTTATTTTTCTCTTGCTCATAATTTTTTTCTGCATAATATTCTTTAGTCGTATCTTTACCGACAACAACAAGATTGATTACCTCTTCGTCTTCATTCCTTATCGGAAAATAACTCAAACTGACCAATTTAATTTTATCACTCGCCTCAGTGCCCTCAAATTTTATTTCTTGAGGCCCAAGAAATACCGCACTCTCAAAGGGGAAGCTATTTGAAAAAATCAACTTAATCCATTTATCAAAGGAGCTACTTTCTCCTATATTTAACATCTCTCTGAGATTACGATTACGGGGTTCTTGTCCAAATACATCCAGGCAAGAATTAGTGTATGTTGGTAAACATTCAAGTTTTTCATTAACAACAAAAAGGCCATCATTTAAACTATTAATCGTGGCAAAAATAAAGTCATTACTTTTCTTTAACTCTCTTGTTCGCTCCTCAACAGTCGCCTCTAGTTTTTGATTATATTCTTCTATTTTTTGGATATATTGTTGAATGTCCTCACTCATGCTATTAAATACTTTGGCCAGGATTCCAATTTCATCATTGGAATTCGTGTTTACCCTCTTAGAGTAGTCTTTATTTTTAATCGCTTGAATTGCTTTAATAAGCTCCGATAATGGTCTCGCAATGCGGCCAGAAAATAATATAAAGATGAGGTTAACAATAAGTAATACAATTCCGGCGAAGCTAAAACCTTTCGCGATGACAACTTTGACATGTTCAAAAACTCTGTCTTTGGCAACATATAAAAATAATTTTATTTTATAATCGACTAGTTTGACCCCAGTATATAAATAATCCTTTCCTTTTTGTGAGCGATAATTTTTGACATCAAGATGCTTATCATTTGTCGTCTTTAATATATTATGGTCGAGCATGACCGATGCAGGATTTGAAAACACGATCTCTCCATCATTTTTAGTGAGAACCGTTTTAAAAATAGAATTTCCCATGATCTCACTTAGGCCAAGGCTTAAATCATAGTCGAGCACCACAAGTAATCTTAGTTTTTTTCTAAAATAGCCAATTCTTAAAATCGGCGGAGAATATTTATCAACTATTATCTTAAAGACACTTCGTTTAATTTCTATATTTTCAAGATCTGCCTTACTAATTGTTCTCTGCTTTGATTTATTAATTTTACTAAATGGCCCCTCAAGCTCTTGAATCACACGATAATCATCAGCTCCCACCCAATAGATAAAGCCATTTAAGAAATCTTTATTTTCATTAAAAAAGACCTTCGGTAATACAATGTCCTTATTGGAGTTCATCATTTTTTGGGAGGTAATATTGGCAAACACTAATTTTGAAAACGCTTGCCTATTCTTCAGGTAGGTATCAATTCCTCGCGAGGTGATCCTAAAGATATCAAGAAAGTCAGAATTCACCCTTCTTTCCTGAAATGAGTTTAAATAGGAAACGACACCAAATAAAAACAATCCAAAGATAGACAAAAGCAGTCCAATTTGGAGTGAGATAAATTTGTACTTTAAGGGTAGTTTTACTTTCATATGGTTCTATTTTACAATGCTATTATATTATATAGAAGAAGGGGTATAAGTTATCAGTCCACCAGAAAATGCTGAGAACAGGATCATTAAAGTAAGTCTTATTGCGATGTTTCTCCTTGCTATCGTCTTTTTTTCCGATCTCACTTCACTTTTCAGCTCTAAGGATGAAAGTGTCCCTGTTGTTGGAATTCTTCTTGGTAACCTTTCTTCTGTTAAGGTTAAAAGAATTGGTTCCTATGAATGGACGAGCGTCAAGGAAAATGACTTTATTTCTAATAACTCATACCTTTTGTCAGAAAGAGACAATACCAGGATCCTTTTAGTCGACGGAACTCTTATCACGCTACAAAATAACTCCTCTGTCATTGTCAATCTGAGCAACGCCCACTTAAGCAATATCAAAAAGAAAGTTCACGTACAAAAAAAGGATGACGATTCCAAAGACAAAGAAAATCTTAATATTGAAGTTATTGATGGAAAATTAAAAGTTAAAACAAAAAAATCTAAAATCAGCAAAACAATTAAAACGGAAGACGTCGCCATTGATATCACCTCCCCTGAGTCGACAGTTGTCTTAAATGGTGAACAAAAAAATCATATTCAAATGTTAGAAGGTAGTGGAGATATTATCTATGATGAGAAGGTAACGACACTTAACAAAGGCGAAGAAGTAAAGCTTAAAAAGTCAAATGACCCTGAATCGAATGAATTGGTCAAAGAAAAAATACCGAAAGAAAAGCTCAATCTGCTTGAAGAGCGATTTTCAGAATCATTCGATTTAGAAAAATATTTTCAAAAAAGAGGGTTCTCTCAGCTGATATCCGAAATCCTCGATTTGTTAAGGTAATTCAGCATAACACCT
>JBFGZE010000142.1:0-3615 GCA_041586955.1 Bacteriovoracaceae bacterium | reverse complement strand
TACCAAAAACCCTGAAGTTTTGACCTATTATGCCGTGAAGGGAGAGGCCAATTTTGTTGGTCTATTCTTTCCTTTTACTAAAACAGAGGGCATCAAATTATCGGCCTATGCCTCGGCGAAGCCATTTGGCGGTCGTATCGGGCCGCGCTTGTTTGGCATTGAAAGCAATAATCAAAGTATTACCCCACGCAAGGGCGGGCGAAGTACCCCCTATATCAGTGCCCTTAATATTGGCCCTGGACTCTTTTTTAAAAAAGGGCACCCTATTCCCTTCGATGATAACTTCTGGGTACGCAACCTTCAGCCCATTGGTGGTAGCCCAACCTCTGGGAATGAAATCTATTTCGCAATCCCTAACCTTCTTTACGACTTCTCTTCTAGTGTCACTGAGCTAAGCGGCCATTTATCCAGCGGTAATCCTATCACCACATTAGGCCCAGCGTTTAATGGCAGCAAAATTGGTATTTCAGCGCAAGAAAATAAAGGGCTACATGACCCTAAGCAATTTCAATTATTTGCCGAGAATCAAGTATCGAGTGGTGACGTCGTTCTCACCGCGGAACAAGTGGATTTTTCAATTCAAAATGCACGTAAACCCACTCGTTATGAGGCCCTCAATTATCTCATTCCCACTCTCGACTCAGGCTATGATAATAGCGGAATTACCATTAGCGGTAATCTGGACTCCCCTCCCATCCTTCATGAAGAAACCCGCCAAAACGAGGTGCCCTATGTCAATCTCTATGCACCGCTTTTTGGCCCCAATACTCTTTATGGAACTGAAATAAGCTCTATCACCAATATCCTCGAAGACTTTATTGCCAATAATGAAAAAGCGGTTAACCTCTATCTCGATGGATTAAAGAAAGTACGTGATGATATCATCGGGCAGAGCAGTCGCGGTGGTAATAGCTATGTAAATGCGGGGGATTCCATTTGGCGCCAACCTCTTTTTCAAACCGGCGCACCTGGCTCCGCCGCTTGCCAAGGACTCTCCATGGCGCAAAAGTTTAATATGTTCATCAAGGGTTCAGCTGAGGAATGTGGAATACGGCCACTCAAAGACTCGGTAGTCGAATATTTCAATAAAAAGGCGCAAGAAAATAGTAATTACCGTAATTTCTTCCTCACAGGTTATCTTAAAAATCCTCAAATAAGCAATTCAGACCTCAATACAGCATTTGTACCAGGACCGCGTCAAGGAGCTGACGCAAATGGTAATCTCGCCTCTCCATATGGAGGCCCTGAAGCAAAGTCCCAGCGCAGAAATTTCTATTCCGCTAAGTTTTTTGCTATTGAAAAGGTTCTCAACAATAGTAAATTTCCCTTTGATAGCTTCTCTCCCTACCTAGAAGACGGGAAAATTGAAAATCCCCCCGGTTTAACCAATAGTAAATTAAAAAACTTACTCGACGCTACTGAACTGGATGTTTTTAAAAACCTTCCTCATTAAAAATCTCCTTCGTAAAAACTTGAAAACCGACCACTATATTAGATATACTCTTACAAAAATCAATCATCTCGACAGAGGAATCAAACGTGGCCAAGAAAATAAATAAGAAAAAAACGGCTAAAAAAACGACTAAGAAAAAAATAACCAAGAAAGTTGCCAAGAAAAAGGTTGCTAAGAAGAAAGTGGCCAAGAAAAAGGTCGCCAAGAAGAAAGTAACCAAGAAAAAGGTCGCCAAAAAGAAAGTAACCAAGAAAAAGGTTGCCAAGAAGAAAGTAACCAAGAAAAAGGTCGCCAAGAAGAAAGTAACCAAGAAAAAGGTCGCCAAGAAGAAAGTAACCAAGAAAAAGGTCGCCAAAAAGAAAGTAACCAAGAAAAAGGTCGCCAAAAAGAAAGTGGCCAAGAAAAAGGTCGCCAAAAAGAAAGTAACCAAGAAAAAGGTCGCCAAAAAGAAAGTGGCCAAGAAAAAGGTCGCCAAAAAGAAAGTGGCCAAGAAAAAGGTCGCCAAAAAGAAAGTGGCCAAGAAAAAGGTCGCCAAAAAGAAAGTAACCAAGAAAAAGGTTGCCCAAAAGAAAGTGGCCAAGAAAAAGGTGACAAAAAAGAAAGTGGCCAAAAGTGAAGAGAATGGCAAAATTTCACGTGAGGAGGCCATTCGCCGATACAAAGAAGCGAACTCACCAAATACCGCTATAGAGTCTTTGGAAATTGATTCACAACCAGAATTAGAAGTTATCCAACTTGAAACCATCGATATCACCGTGGACGATAGTTCTCCGACAAAAGAAAAGGAGTTACCCTTAGAGGAAGCTCAAGAAACCAAGGCCGGATTTCATTCAGGAACCGATTCTTTCACCGGCGCGCCTAAACTCACTGAGGAATATAACCCCGATGACGAGAAAGACGACGATACGGAGGGTGAATTTGGTTTTGGCTGGGGATACAATGACGGATTCGACCAACCTGAAGAAGAAGAAGAGGTTATCAAAGAAGTCATGGATGAAGATGAACTCTATGCCCGCGGCCTTGATAAAAAGAAAAATAATGAAGAATTATAACTTCTTAAGGCCCCTCCTCTGAGGGGCCTTTTTAAAGGATAAGACTGTGCCCACTTTAGAGTTATTTTATTATGATGCTTGTCCCTTTTGCCAATTTGTCCTGAGGACAATTAAAGAGCTTAAGATCAAAGTGCAATACTGCAATATTCAAGAAAATGAAATCCACCTTAACCGCCATATTGGCGCAACAGGACGTCGAACCGTCCCGTGCCTTTATATTGATAACGAACCAATGTTTGAATCCTCTGATATTATTCAATGGCTCCAGTCAAACCAAAGTCGTCTCGAAAAAATATCTTAACAAAGGGTAAAGGCACTCATGGAAATTCGCGACCCCGTCCACGGCTCTATTCATATACTTGATGAAGAAATCCCTATTATTCGACATAGTTTTTTTCAACGCCTCCGCAATATTAAACAATTAGGATTTTCAGAATACGTCTTTCCTGGAGCGACTCACAGTCGCTTTTTGCACTCTATTGGCGTCATGAATATTGGTAACCGTGCCTTTAATAAATTATTCCAAAATAAATTGCAAAATCCTGATATTCAACGCCTTAAAGAAACTTTTAAATTAGGCTGCCTCCTCCATGATATCGGGCATGCACCTCTTAGTCATTCCACAGAAACAGTCATGCCCAATGTGAGCGAGCTCAATATTCCCAAGGGCTTTATTAAGAAAAAAGATATTGAAATTGAGCGTCAGGCAACCCATGAAGATTATACGATTAAATCTATAGCCGATAGTAGCTTCTCTGAGGCCTTTTCTTTAGTTGAAAAAAAATTCGGTCTCACTCGCCGCCATATTGCCGACCTAATCGTTGGCCAAACCACCGACCCAGATTATTATACCGTCGATAGTATTAATTATTTTTCTCTTCTCCATCAATTAATCTCTAGTGAACTAGACTGTGATCGTATGGATTACCTCCTAAGAGATTCCTATTTTTGTGGCGTAAGTTATGGTGGCTTTGACTTGGACTGGCTCATCGATAACCTTGAAATTTGCGTCATCGACAAGAAGGCCTCTCTAGGTATTACCGAGCGAGCGACTGTAACTTTTGATGACTTTCTTTTAAGCCGTTATCATATGTTTTTGATGGTGTACTT
>JBFGZE010000141.1:0-3730 GCA_041586955.1 Bacteriovoracaceae bacterium | reverse complement strand
GAGGCCCTGGGCAATAGGTGCAGTTAAGTTGAAAAGAGTAATTAATAAGGGGATCCATAGTTTTATCATACTTATTAATACAGCAAAATTGATACCAAGATGAGGTGTCTAGAGGCCTGTTTTTAGGTATTTGTTAAAAGAACTTTTGTCTAAAAAAGTGACAACTGGAGTGATGAAATTTTTATGTCATTTCCTCGTATTCAGACTGTAAAAAGCGAAAAAGCAGGCCATATTCCCTCATGGCAATCACTACCGAAAATAATTCTATCAAAAGCAGATGGAAGAGCAAAACGATAGTTGAAATTATACTAAGATCTTAGAAAATAGGAACGCCTTTATTCCTCATCTGCACCTGTAACTTTAAGGTGGTCGATGCATAGGGCGCGACGAACCCGATTTTTTCAATTTCGTCGTAAAAGTCTAGAATCGCCTTTCGTTTATCAATGAGTATTTTAAGTTTGAGATCACTAATATGTCCCTTACTCATTTCCGTTAGCTTTTCAGGCGATAAGTTTCTCAGCGCCTTAATAATCTCTTTTCCTTTTTCAGTGTTCCCTAATTCAAAATACTTCAAAAAGAGGTATTGATTGGGCACGTTGAGGTACTCAAAGTCTTCCTTAATTCTGTCTCTCAATCGCTCCATATTTGGAACAGCATCGCGTATATTATTAAAGCGATGGCCTTCGGTTCCACCTCCAAATGCCATACTATGATCGATAAAATAGGTATTCCCCGCATTATCTTTCAAAATATTTCCTGTATGCCGATCCATATTTGTAATTAGGTAGTCAAATAGTGTTCTTATATTTTCAACTTCTGAATCAAGGGCCCTTTTTTCTTCATCAAGATCATCAAGCGCTTTGGTTTCTTTAATAAATAACTGAGCGGAACCGAGTTCATCATTAACTTCTTTTAATACTGTTAAGGGGACATTTTCAATTCCAAGTTCTTTCGCAATTTTATAGGCGAGGATTTCTTGCATCGGGTGATTATATATATGGACGTAACTAAGCTTTTTAAAGATGATAGAATGAGATCCTTCTAGTTCCATATAGTAAGGTTCAGTGATTCCTTGTTCGGTATTTAGCTGCTTAGAGCTTATAACCTTCATCTCTATAAGGGTTTTTTCATCAATCTTAGATTGGGGTTGTGATAGGACATTGTCAGTAATTTTCAGGCAATCACTTGCAATGATTTGAAAGGCAAGCAAAATAGCTGTAGATACAATCAGTAATCGTGTTTTCATATTAGCATCAACTCTCTTTCTATTTGTCTATTTACATAGACCAATATGAGCAAAATTGATGCCAGAATAAATATATATTTTCAATAAATTAAGTTTGCCGCAAAGAAGGGACTGTCTACATCCTTGACGGCCGTTGGGGTTTTTCGCAAAAAGTTGAATTACCTCTACATCATTTAATACTCAACTCTTTCTCCTGTCTGTCGTTCATCAGATTTATATTTTTATTTAAAGCAAAAAGGATCTATTTTTTTTGGATTGGTATAAACCTTTTTCGCGTAATCGTAAATGAAGCTACTTTGCCAAGAAAAACATTTAATGGCCTTATTTGGGCCGAATGTGGAATCATAGGGCGTCAAGGGGACATCTTTTTCGCGATAGAGGCAGGTCTTAAATTTCATCGATAAGTTATCAACTTTATCTGTATTAGAGTTTAATTCAGCTGTACCAGGATAATCTCTGATAAATAATGAACGCGCTGTCGGGGCCTTTTGGTAAACTCGATAGGAGTTTTTAAGGAGAGGGTTGCTTTGTTCGTTCCAGCGGTACATCATATGGCGTTGATTCTTGTAGGAGCTGTAAACAGGATCCAGGTCAAAGGAGTCGATAACCCACTCCTTGTGCTGAAAAGGAATAATCTCTCCGAATAATTCTCGCGATTCATTGATTCTTTTGGTGATTTTGCCATTTTTAAATTCTGTAATAAATTTGCACCCCTTAATATATTGGACGACGACATAATCAAAGAGGTCTGAGTTGGTTTGAGTTTTAAATTGGGCGTACATAGCGGTGCCGTATGAATCATTATTCTTACTAAAGTGGACTTTGTAATTATAATGCTGAACCTTAAATTCTTTTAATGAGCAATCATTGTTTTGGCAATTTTTGGGGGTATAAGTTTGGGAGTGGACTAGACCTTTACTGACCCTGCCCGCGAAAATAGTGGTTATAGTCAAAAATACTGCTAATAATAATTTAATCATTAATGCTCCCTTATGAGGTTCTTTTTTATCATAGCTGCGTCAAAATCCTAAATTTTATAAATGGACCCCCATTAGGAGTGTAAATACTTCAAGTGTAGAGAGGTGATTCTGATTAACTTGTTGTTTTAATTAGGTTTTGCTGGGGGAACGCTGTTAAATCTTTTACTGGCAATACCGATAAGTTGGTGATGATTCGAGGTCTCTTTTTTTGGTTATTTTTGATTTGGGGCATATTTCTCCAACTCCAGTCTTCCCCCGGCCCGCTAAGGTTGCCGGCCTCTCTTTATGATGGCTGTGTAGACCTCTTGCACCCCTTATTGCAGAAAAAAAATGACAAATGGTTTTGGCAAAATTGGTCAGCTAAGGAGAGAGATGAGTTTGATAAGGGGCGCTTTTATGACGCCTATATTGGGTATCTTCATCACAAAGATAATTTAACGGCGGCACCGCTACCAGCGGATGTCGAACAGTTATTGGCCTGGATTGACGTCTATTTTGAGCGACTAGGATCTTCGCTTGCCTCGGCAGATGTGAAGGCGTTAAGGCAAAAGCAATTAAAGTACCTGCGTAAATGGCATCAGGCACTCGAGAAGGGTCAGGGGAGAGGCCTTCATTCTTTTGATGGTATTTTAGAGGATATGTTAACGCTTCTTTACGCTCCCAAAGGAATGATTGTCAGAGATGGTAAAAAAGCAATGACCAGGCGCTGGGCCCATGAGGTTATGCTCAAGCGTGACCTTCGTTCTCTCTTGCAATACAATGGTATCACCATGAAAAAAGACTGGCGCAATATCCCCCGTCATCATTTTGGCCGTGTAGGATTAAACTGGATTTTTAATCTACCTGTCCTGCTGGGAATGCCGCCTCTCTATTTACCCAAAGGTAAACCCTTTCAATTAACTGATGCAATGGTTGATCTGATCATGAATCAAGGTTTAACGGATAAAACCTTAAAAAGTATTGATAAGCTGCTCGACCATGACCTACGCAGGAAAATGACTCTTCCTCTTCATTACCGCGCTAAGTATGAAATCATTCGCCATTATTATCATATTGGTTTAGGAGTTTATTTGTCTTCAGTCGCAATCTTGGAGGGAATTGAAGATGTGCAATTGGCCAAAGAAGAAAGAAAATGGGTTGAAGATTTACTGGTACAGGGAAAAAGTCAAGTCCAGGCGATTCAGTCATTAGAAAAAGAAGGTTATATTCTCTTTAATGATCAACAATTGGGGAGTAATCGCTTTTGCTTTGCTGTAAATCAATGCTTGGACTTATTGGCCAAGCGGATGGATGCGACTATTGAGGTGGAAGATCAAAATTTTAGGTCCTGTAAAGAAATGATGGACCCACAAAATAAATGCCCTGAATTATAAATTATCGTTGCTGGGAATAAAAAGTGTTCCAGGAAAACTATGATCGACAAAGTTTTCAAATGGCATTGTTCTCGTGGGATCAAAAGCATAGGGCCGATAGGCATCATCCCATTCAATCTCTCCTCCTTCTT
>JBFGZE010000140.1:0-3857 GCA_041586955.1 Bacteriovoracaceae bacterium | reverse complement strand
GTGGCTTTGTTAAAGAGTATCAAATTGATGTTGATCCCAATAAACTGTTTGCCTATGACATTCACTTTTCGAAATTAATAAAATCGATTCAAAATAGTAATATCGATGTCGGTGCAGAAGTTGTCGAAGATGGTGATCGAGAATTTATTGTACGAGGAAAAGGTTTTTTTAAATCTCTTCGCGATATTGAGGATGTCGTTGTTGCGGTTAAAAACAATACTCCAATTAGAGTTAAAGACTTAGCAAGTGTGGGCACCGGGCCAGGCTTTCGGAGAGGAGCATTAGACAAGAACGGAACGGAAGCAGTTGGTGGCGTTGTTACAATGCGGTTTGGTGAGAACCCTAAGGAAGTAATTGATA
Organism: Bacteriovoracaceae bacterium; assembly: GCA_041586955.1. Lineage (GTDB taxonomy): Bacteria > Bdellovibrionota > Bacteriovoracia > Bacteriovoracales > Bacteriovoracaceae > JBFGZE01. The sequence goes on along the minus strand of JBFGZE010000140.1, from coordinate 3,497 downwards.
ATGTAAAAAAGAGACTCAAAATAATTGGCAAAGGCCTACCGAAAGGTGTCAAGCTTGTGCCATTTTACGACCGAACAGAGGTAATTGAAAGAACGATCGGTACTGTATATTCGGCATTGTCTCAAGAAATTGCTATTACAATTATCGTTATACTATTATTCCTTTTGCATTTTCAATCCTCAATCCTGGTCTCTTTAACACTACCTTTTGGTGTAGGAATTAGTTTTATTTTAATGAAATTGATAGGAATTGATTCAAATGTAATGAGTCTTTCAGGTTTGGTTATTGCAATTGGCTCCATGGTTGATATGGGGATAATTATGACAGAGAATATTTATTCTCACCTAGCCGACAATCCAACTGCCAAAAATAAAGAGCGAATCGATATTATCATCAAATCTGCTCGTGAAGTTGGTCCAGCGATTTTGACGGCCGTGGCAACGACAATAGTGACTTTTCTTCCAGTTTTTGGACTTGAAGGTAGCGAAGGAAAACTTTTTGGTCCGTTGGCCTGGGCCAAAACTCTTGCTATGCTTGGCTCCGTGGCCGTGGCGATCATTTTACTGCCAGCTCTATCAACATTCTTACTGAAGGGAAACCTCAAACCAATTCACAAAAACAAGATAAGTAATTTAATCGTAAAGACGTATAGGCCAGCATTAAGCTGGATGCTCGACAATAGAAAAATATTTTTAATTTTTCCTACAATAATTTTTCTAATGGGCCTATTAGCATTTATAAATCTTGGCAAAGAGTTCATGCCTTCTCTTAATGAAGGTGAAATTCTCTATATGCCTGTCACAACTCCCGATGTCAGCATGACAAAAGCTAGAGAATTACTTGCATACACAGATAAAAAACTTAAAGAACATCCTCTTGTTAATAACGCTATAGGCAAACTCGGGAGAGCAGATACCGCGATTGACCCCGCTCCAGTTTCAATGTTTGAAACTGTCGTAAAATTAGTTCCTAAAGAGGAGTGGCCACCGGGTGTTTCGATTTACGACATAATGGCCGAATTGGATGGAGAAATACAGGTCCCCGGGCTAGTGAATGCATGGCTTTTTCCAATTGAGAATAGAATTGCAATGATTTCAACAGGTATTAGAACCCAGATCGGTATTAAAATATTTGGAGATGACCTCAAAACTCTAGAAAGACTGGCCGCCAAAATAGGCAAGGTAGTAGAAAATGTTAAAGGTGCATATGGAGTCTACGCAGAACAAATCACAGGTAAACCGTATATTGAGTTTGATATAGATCGAATTGCAGCAAGTAGATATGGCATTAATACGGGAACTATAAATAGAATTCTTCAAACAGCAGTTGGGGGGATGACGATTGGGCAATTTTATGATGGAAGAGAGCGATATCCCATAAGAGTCAGATATAAGAAAGAATTAAGAGATAGGATCGATGAACTTAAAAAGGTTTTAGTTCCAAGTCCCCTTGGCCAACACATTCCTTTAGAACAATTAGCTGAGATAAAAATCGTCACTGGCCCTGCTGCAATTCATTCAGAGAATGGCATGCTAAGATCCCTAGTACTATTAAACGTTCAGGGCCGTGACTTAATCGGTTTTGTAGAGGCCGCCAAAAAACAAGTCGAGAAATCAATAGATTTGCCTAGAGGATATTCTATTGTTTGGGCGGGACAATATGAAAACCAAGTAAGATCTAATAATAGACTAATGATTCTAGTTCCAATTGCACTTTTAATTAATCTTATAATAATTTACTTTGGTATTAAAAACTTAAGGAACGCCGCAATTATATTCAGTGCCGTTCCTATCGCATTTGCTGGCGGTTTAATACTTTTATGGATTGGGGGCTTTAATACATCTGTCGCCGTCTGGGTAGGATTTATAGCCTTGTTTGGGATCGCCGTAGATGATGGGGTCGTAATGATGACCTATCTGCAAGAGGCAATAAAGTCACATGCCCCTAAAAACTGGAAGGGTTTAAAAGAGTGCATTATTGAAGCTGGATCAAGAAGGATCAGGCCGCTTGTAATGACGACAACCACGACAATTGCGGCGCTCATTCCTATTATGTGGTCAACCAGTACAGGTAGTGAAGTGATGAAACCCATGGCGATTCCAACTCTTGGAGGAATGCTAGTTGAGCTTGTGACTCTGTTTGTAGTACCTGTAGTTTATTCGTTTTTTGAACAAAGGCATATAGAACTCAAGAGAAACTTTATTGAATAATTCAGATAAGTACTGTAAATCTAACGATAAGGGTTTCCCTTGGAGTTATAAATAAAAAAATAATCACTTTAAAAGGAGAATATCATGTACCCAAAATGTGAAGGTAAATTTTCAGTCCAAAGCTCACTTGCTGCGTTAACGATAATTCTAGTCGCAACATGGAGTTTAGACTCTTTTGCCTCCAGTACGATGGACCATTCAAAGATGAACCATAGCAAAAAGAGCCAAGAGAAAATAAAAAAGAAGGGGGCTCGAAAGGTACTTAGCAAAAGTGCAAAAAAGTCTATAATAAGTGTGCTTGAAACAAATGAAGAGCTTCACAACTCATTTTTTAATTATGACGCAAAAAAGATCGAAGCTGCAGCAAAAAAGGTAGCAACAGCAATTGAAAAGATTAAAGATCCTGAGTTAACAAAGCTTCTATCATTTTCTAAAAAAACACTCGCAAAAATTAAAGCATCTAACTCTAGGGATGATAATAATCAAAATTATCATTTAGTATCAATGGCCTTAATTCATGTTGTGAATACTTATGATGTAGGTTCAGCATATAATGCTTACTCTTGTCCAATGGTTAAGAAGAAATGGCTTCAAAACAGTAAAAAAATGGTAAAGGTTCATAATCCTTATGCTCCAGAGATGCCTCATTGCGGCTCTAAAAAAACAAATCATTAAGATATGGAGTTAATTGTGAATCGAAGAAGCTTATTTAAAAATCTAATCTACTCTTTTGTGCTTTTATTTTTCTCAATCAACATTTATACAAAAAATAATGTTAATAACTTTATTGAGGTGACTGACAAAAACCAAGTCTGTATGGTCAATGATTTTTATAATCCGATGGCCGATTTTAAAGAGTTCATGGTTAATGTTGATAATAAAAGTTATTATGGCTGCTGTGCTATGTGTAAGGATAAGTTGCGAACCAGCTCTCATCATAGATTTTCAACAGACCCTTTAACTAATGAACAAATAAGTAAAGCAGATGCCTACATTGTTGCCGATAAAACAAATAAGGGGAAAACTTTTTACTTTAAAAACAAATTGAACTTTTTAAAATGGGTAAAGCTGTAATTTTTTTTTGGATAGACGGACTTTGGCCGTCTATCCAACTTTAAATATTATTCTAAATGTACAAAACCAAAGAGTACAAGATGATTATTTTAAGTTTAAGACCTAGATGTCTTTTTAAGAAGTTCTAAGATTTCATCAACTTTTTCGAAAACGTCTTTTTTAAGGCCAGACTCAACAGCAGACATTAGACAGTGACTTAAATGCCCCTCAAGT
>JBFGZE010000139.1:0-3883 GCA_041586955.1 Bacteriovoracaceae bacterium | reverse complement strand
ATTGTTTTTTTTGCGAACAAATTGAATTTTTTATAAAAAAATGGTGTAATCTCGAAATTAATTTTATATAAAAAACAATAAAAAGTGAGCATTATGAAACGGACCTTATTATCCATTGCTGTGGTTTCAGTAATGGTTTCACCTGCCCATGCAGGAATGGCAGTCGTCTACAAGGATAAAGGCTTCTTTAGTTCTGCAGCTGAAACTCATGAAATGAGTCAGCCTGAAAAATCTGAAAAAGTTACTCTTGTTCAACAGCCAGTTTCCAAAGAAGTGGATAGTCGCTTCAAAGTAATTTCTTCTAATAGCTCAATGTCAGCTCATCAAAAGCAAACTTCTAGTTATTCAGAAGTCTCTGCAAATGAGCTGAATGTAACCTATGGCCCTTCCTACTATAAAAATCCGAAAATTGACCAGGCTGTTCAATCAGCACAACTTGGTATTGAAACATTTACAGCACATAAAACTGTTGAAGAAACTAAACCATCAACAGCACGTGAATATATAGTTAAGACTGATGAATACGGCAACGTAATTAGCACAGAGGCGTTTGTAAGGCCAAAAACTGCAGATATTAAAGTAGGTGTATCTTCTCAGAAAGCTCCTCAAATCGTCTCCGAGAAGCTTTCTGAGAGCTCTAATGGTGAAGCCTCAGAAAGAGTAACTGTAAGTGAAGGAAGCTATGAGATATCTGCACCAAAGGTTGGCATGAAAGTATTTTCTAAAACTGATGAGACCCTTTCTGAAAGTTCAAATTTCAAAGTAAAGAACTATGCAGGATTTGATATTGAATCCGTTCACGGTGGCGTTGTCTCTAACTCAAAATCGACCAATAAAAAAGTAGTTTTTAGAACAGTGTCTAAAGAAGAGCTTCGTAACTATAAAATGGACCAGGCACGCCAACGTGCGATGAAAGACGGCAACAAGGTTAAAAGCTTTAGCATTAACCTGAAAGAACCTATCGAGCAACGCAAAGCTCTTAAAGAAAATAAGAGAGTGATTCCACCTTCTGAAATCTTTGATCAAGGCACCTCAGAATCTGATTACGTTAAAGCTAACAGGGTAGAGAAGCCCTTGGATACAAATAACGCATCTGAAACACAATCTATTAAAAAATCTTCAAAAATTAAGTCGATTACTTTAAAGGAAGAGAATAATGGCAGAATGGTTATTGACCCTAATACTCTGAAACCAACATTCGTGCATGATAGTCCCGCAGATTCAAGTAAAGTAAGTATCACAGAAGCATCTAAAGCAAAAGCCATTACTTTTAGTAATATTAAACACTTTTAGCTATATTTATATTGATAAATGCAGGTTAATTAAGGATAAAGTATCTTTTTTACGTTGAAACCTCCTTTTTTGAAAGCAAATATGCTTATTATGCTGGTAAGTCGTTGATCGAACATAGGCTATTGAATTTTACTTTAAGCCTCTATACAATTCATTAATTCTTACTAATGATACGAATTATTAATGTATAGGTTTAACTTAGTCAGCGAATAAAGTATAATTAGTATTAATCCATAATAAAAATAAAAGAGGGATACTCAATGCTTATTCTTACTCGAAGAATCGGTGAAACGCTGATGATTGGTGACGATGTTCAGGTAACTCTGCTTGGCATTAAGAATAACCAAGCTCGAATTGGTATTAGCGCACCGAAAGAAGTAGAAGTTCACCGAGAAGAAATTTATCGCAAGATTCAGGCGGAGAAAAAAAAGCCTTAACAGTCTTCTGAATAATGTGAATTAATTATATATAAGGGCCATCTTCGATGGCCTTTTTTGTATCTGAAATTCCTTCGTTCGATATCTCACATAGATTTTCAACAATAAAATGATCGAACATGATTATAGAATAGTTTTTGATCGTAGTTAAATAGAGGGAGAGGGGATTAAGTGGGCTTGAATGATTTTGACAACAAACACACCTTTGACAACAAATATTTAAAAAGACTTAATTGCCTAATTAAGAATTATAACCCTATAATTCTTATAACAACCTATAAACTTATAACCCTATAACCCATATAGCCATTTATAACAAAAGACCAGGGTTGATAGTTAACAAGTAAAATAATATTAATAAAAAGAAAATGGCTCAAAACCCAACACGGATTAAGAGCCAATTATTACCAAAGGAAAAGCTTAATTTATTAAGCTGAAAGATATGACAGAATGGACTCTAAGTCCTCAAGGCGTTCATGACTGAATGAGGCAAGAGTGGTGTATCTAAAGATTTGCTGATAGCGAAGCTCATTTAGCTCCTTCTCAAAATGAACCAGATTAATGAAATCATTTAGATCGATAGCAATTGGGCAGAATGCCCAATTCAGATTGGAATCAAATAAGTCATCACATTCAGAGAGTTCATTTTCTTCACCAGGTGTAAATAACACCACAATAGATGGATTCTCTTCACTGTAATCGAAGCATATATATCCATTCTCTTCTTCCAGGGAAGCAAACGGCACTAATTTAGACATGCGACCTGAGAAACTTTTATGAAGCTCCTTAGACATTGTTTGTAAGCGCTCATAAACCTCGGAGGCCTCTGAACCAGCACCTTTACCTGGCTGGCTAAAGCCCAAGAGGCTGTACTTCATCATATAATGACGACCTTTAAGATTAACAGCAATACGATTAGTTCCATCAGGTGTAATGGAGGAGCTGGACATCAAATGGGATTTGATAACCTGGGGAAGCTTGTTTTTGATTTTGCGCTCAAAACTCACAATATCTCCGATATTGCATGATTTTCTGTCAGAGCCTTTCCAGGAGATGTCTTCGAAATCGTAACCTATTACTGCATCTTCACTATGGAAGCCGATACCATCCATTGTAATGGTATACAAGGCCTCTTCCAGGTCCATTTGCATATACTTATTGGATGATACCAGGACACGGCAACCTTCCTCAGAAAGGATCTTAGAGGCCACCGATTCGATATTTTGATATGTATTACTGCATTCATCGATGCTTTTCTCATAAAACTTGTTGGCTCGCATCTCACGAATATACTGAAGCAGCAAAACTTGCTGAAATCTGAAATAATTTTTTATTTTGAGAATAAGATCCTCAACAGAGTGTGCCATTGGAATGAAATTATTCTCGTGAATCATGGTGATATGAGGGCTATCTCCATAACGGAAGTCCAACAGTAGTATGTCATTTTGATTGATGTATGCAAATGGAACTAATTTATCACCCTGCTGATCATCAGCAACATTTCTTTGGATAATTTCCATCAGATTAATAACATCATTAGTAATGCCTTTATCTTTGGATTCTTTCATTTCAATATTTAGAAGCCTAAAATAACGAGCCTTCATGTTAATGTTTACCATAGGATGTATGTAATCAATCGTGCTGATAATAGGCTGCTTTCCATTGCAACAATTCATAAGCATATGAAATGATTGCGGCATAGTTAGACCTGTTTTTCGTTCAATGAAAGAAATCTCTTTCTTGAACTGATCTTTTTGCTTTGGCACTTCAAATCCGACTGAAGACAGCAAGTCGTAAAAATCCATAGTTTTAGGTTCCATATTCTTGTAATTATTATTGGATATTTGGAGTCTAAAACATTTTCAATAAAAAAAGCAATAAAAATATCATAAGTCATTGATTTTATTAATTACTTTTAACTATTAATGGTTTAAATATGATTGAATAGAAAGTGGGCAGAGCCCAACATCGAGAGCTTTATCATAGTGGCAAGTATGGCCACAATGTAGAAGTTAGCATAATTGTCGTAAACCCTCGCCCGAAAGGGCGGGGATATAAGACAAAAAGTCCGAGAGGACTTTAATTAAGTGCATTCTGACTATTCATTCACTTGCAAATAACCTTTTTTATTTCTATAATTATTTAATAGCAGT
>JBFGZE010000138.1:0-4045 GCA_041586955.1 Bacteriovoracaceae bacterium | reverse complement strand
GCATCAAAGAATGCTAAATCAACTGGAAAAAAACCAAGTTAAAAAAATGCAATTTGATGATTTGATAACGATAGAACATACAAAGATGAAGCCACTTTCCGTTTCAATTGCGGTCGATAAGGAGAAGCGAATTATTTTAGGCGCCGAAGTCACACGAATTCCGGCATTTGGTCATTTAGCAAAGCGCTCTAGAAAGAAATATGGGTTTAGACCAAATGAACATGAGCAAGGACTTGAGAGGCTATTTGGAAAAATCTATAAGAGCATCGACAAGAACGCTATTATTCAGTCAGATATGCATAAGACATATCCAAAGTTTGTCTCCAAATACTTGCAGTCTTGTACCTATAAAACATATGAAGGAGGACGATCGTGTGTAAGCGGCCAAGGGGAATTAAAGAAAAAAGGCTTCGATCCACTTTTTACACTTAATCACACTTGCGCAATGTTTCGTGACTCCATCAATCGACTGGTGCGTAAAACTTGGTGCTCAACCAAGCGAGTTGATAAGCTCCAAAAACACATCGATATTTTTATAACCTATTATAACTTTGAGTACTTAGGCCTAGAGCTCAACACCACTTAAATACACCAGTTATGGATCTTTATTTAAATGGCGAGAGCGGCCTTGCTTAAAAAACGTCTTTTCTGTATAGTGTGAACGTCCTCGTTGATTAAGTCTAATCTGATGGCGCTGCCATCAAGTTTAAATTATTGGTAAGCTTGCTTTGTCCCTAAATAGATATTTTCATTTATGGAGGCATAATGGATAAGGATAATGGGATATCTTCGGCCGAACCTGGCCATGAATTCACAAGTAAGTCGGATGATCCATTTATAGAGTTGCTGCATAAAGTTATTCGGGTTGCGGTAAAAATATTGGCCGTTTTAATGGTTCTTGTCATTGTATGGGGGATTGGCGATGTTGTTTACGTCCTTTATCAAAGATTGATGGCACCACCATTTTTGCTTCTCAGTATAAGTGATATCCTAGAAACCTTCGGTGCGTTTCTCGCTGTGTTAATTGCGATTGAAATATTTATTAATATAACGATGTATTTAAAAACGAATGTTATTCATGTTCGGATAGTCGTTGCAACCGCCTTAATGGCCATTTCTCGTAAAGTTATTATCTTTGACTTTAAAAAAATTACTCCTCTTTTTATCATTGCGACTGCACTAGCTGTATTATCTTTAGGAATAACATATTGGCTTGTTACTACCTATACGAGAAACTTGGATAGGGATAAAGGTTATGAATAGTTAGGCCTCTTGATCGCAGATGATAGGAGGGGCAGCCGAATAATTATTTTAGTTTAACTGTGTTTTCTTAAGAATCGTGCTTTAATTCTATCCTTTTATTTTAGTGTTTTCTTATCTTAATTTATTCGGTGAATCTTTCAAGGAAATGCTTTTTTAAATTAGGAATTAGCTATTGAAATTAAAGAGGGTGTTTTATTAGTCCTATATATCAGTAGCTTTTAAATTATTGGTAAAGAATGTTTTTTAGTTGTGGAGTATTTATTTATCATGATGAATAATCCAAAGGTCTTATATGTCAAGGAGGGTAAATGAAAACTGTGTTTATATATTTTCTAATTTTTAACACCGCATTGTTGGCCCACGTACCGGCCTTGTTATTGCCCATTAAAGGAACTCCAATTACTTCCTTCTTTATCGGACAGTCCAGTATTTCACGTGCGATTTATTCTGAGTTAACTGAAGAAAATGATATTTTTGTCGTGACGATGAGTATTTCGCAGGGAGAGAAAACAATTATTAATCTTTTTACTCCCTTTTGTAAAAATTTACCACGCTATGAAAAATTTCAGCCTTCCGCCCTGGTGATTAGGGGGGATTTGCCATGGAAACTTCAGGGTGAGACAAATAAAAAATATATTGCTAGATTAACAGATCTGGCCGAGGTTGCTATTTCGTCTAATTATTCAGTTGGTCTTCGACCTACATTTTATGAACCCTTCGCCAAAATGTCTTATTGGGTAGGAGGGGAATGGAAAGGGAATTTAGAACCTGGATTTTATTCAATTGTTGTTTTTGATAGCCATGGAGATAAAGGTAACTTTAATATCTCATTGAATGAGAAAGAAGCTTGGACACCAGACCTTTTTTCTTATGTCGACAAAGTATTACCTGGGATCAAGAAAGGCTTTTGTCGTCCAGAGGGCTACACGGGGAAGATGGTAATAAAGTGAGTTAAACTTATAGTGGTGGGACTCCTGTTAAAAATGTTAGGCCACTAGATTTTACAAATAGTGGGGATGAGACCTGAGTAAAATCGTCCGTCCTTAGTTTATCTTTTTATTCTTTTGTTTAAGAAATTTTTTCTACAAATATTATTTTACCTTGATTAATTCCTGAGCGATTTATCTTCTCTTGTAAAGTTACCTTATTGTATTTCACATATCTCTTTCTCTCGTTAATAAATGATGACAAATTAAAATGGTGTGTTGATCAATCAATTTTACTGAATAAGTGTGGGCGTATTCTAAGATGAGACTTAGAGTGAAGTGGAGCTAGAAGAAATATTTTTTCTAAATTGAGTGTAAACATTTTTTTGTAACCAAAAAAAGTCTAAACACAATTGTGTTTTGTTTTGTTTTTTCTATCATTTATTAAGTTTTATAAAGACAAAGGGGTAGTCATAGCGCTTGATAAGGCGATTGCAGTAATAGTTGTTGAGGAGAAAAACTTAATCTCAACTTTATTCAACTTTTTTAATTGAATCTTGAATTTTATTTACAAATTTTTTTAAAAAAAATAAAAAACAATAAAGTAATAGTGTGTAGTTATAAAAAAAAAAAACGAAGCGCGCGAATGGTCGATAAACACTGGTGACAACTTTAATTGTCATAGTTGTATGTTCTAAATTTTTTGCAATACAATTTATTTTTAATAAAACTCTTTACTTTTTAAACACTTAAATTTTTCTAACAAAGGTCGACAAGTTTGTTACGACTCAATGTTACTGTTGTTGTACTTTAATAATTTTTTCTTAGCGGTTGTGTGTATGGGTTTTTTATTGAAAGAAATAGTATTTGTTTTAATCGTATTGTTCGCGGCTAGCTGCGTCGGTACGATTGACGATAAAACAGTTCCTCAAACGAACGCAATAGATACGAGACCAATCATTAGTTATGAAGGTATCTATAGTGCTAACGCCATTTCCCATGAAAGAATTGAAATCTTTTTTCCTGTTTCAAGAAAAAATGCTGATGACGTTGTTTACGTTATCTCGGTTGACTCAAGTGCAACACCAATTTATGTTCCGGGAGCATCCGCCACACTTTTTAAGGATTATAGAAATCTCTTTATGTATACTCTCAGAGATCTAGATCAAAATACTTCCTATGAAATTAGCGTTGAGATTTTACAGGTGTCAGAAGGAGTCATTTCTAGCAGCGGAGAAACTCAAATTGTTTCCACTTTTCCTGAAAAGACTGCCGTCTTTGATGGGATTAGCTCTAGTGAGAATATTCCAGGTGCCTCTGGGTTAAATGCCCTTAAGATTAATTGGAATGCGGCCGTCTCTATCGGTGGCCTCATTTCTAAAGATGAGATCGATCCAATTGCTTATAATGTTATTGCTTTAAATGCTGATGCTGGCCGTTTACCCACCGACTTTTTCAATGAAGGATTTTCGCCTCCTGAAAGAATTGTATGGCAAGTACCTCCCAATTCTGTCAGTACTGTAATATCGGGTCTCGCTTCTGGCACTAATTATTATGTTATGGTTCAGGCGGTACACCACGGCACGACTTTGTCTTCAAGTGCAAAATTAGAAGGCAATTCTCGCTATACTCAAATCTCCACTCTTGATTCTTCTAGTTCTAGCGTTACATTTTCCAGTGACAGTTTTACAGTGAGCACTCCAATAGGTCAAAGTGGCCTATCTTCTTTGAGAGCGACTTGGGGAGCGCCTGAGGGGAATTTTGATCATTTTAGAATCTTCTATTCAACGTCTCTTTCCGATGTTGATACTGTTGTTACAGGGCCTAAGGATAGCTTATGCGATGGTGCTGAAGTG
>JBFGZE010000137.1:0-4146 GCA_041586955.1 Bacteriovoracaceae bacterium | reverse complement strand
TGCCGATTCGATTATTTTTGGTATTAACTTAGCGATAACTTCATCAAGATTGCATGCTACAGAGTTGGCATTGCCATATTTATTACCAACCTTAATAAGGGCCTCAGAATGATAGAGGCCACCGCTTTTATAAATATAAATAGAAACCTTAGATTTATTACGCAAAGTGGCATTAAGCGCTTCAATTTGAACCAAGAGCCTTGCTTCTTCATCTTCACTTATATCTATATTAAACAGAGTTATATTTTGATTGATTTTTTTTAAATTATTCAGACTATGAATCACAAGCACCCCTAATCTCTAGACAGAGAGCACTTCCCAAAAAAATATACTTAGCTTCTCTCCGTCATACGGCCCTATAGGCCAACAATATTAAAAATTCAGTATTTTGATTGGTATAATAGTATCCTTCTAAGCATTTCTCCTTAAAATTGACTAAATTATCCAGGTAAAGGATTTTCAAATCTATAAAAAAATAATGGCATTTACTAAAAAAATGTCAAGGCTCTAATTTAAAAAAAATTACTAAGGCCCCTAAGTTCAAGCGCTCAGATAATATTTAACTTTTAGATTTATCATAATATAATAATTAAACCGTGGTCTGGGTATTCAATATCATCATAGGGTGTGGTGATATTCTAATGTGCCCACTTAATCGAACACCCCATACTTGGAACTTGTTCTGTTGGGCCCTTACCTGTCTTAGCTATCATTCTCATCGCGCTTAAAAGCTCGTCAATTCGACCACGATACTGGAGTTCACTTTTGTTATTGAATCCAAAAAAATCGGGCGTACAAACTGCTCCATATGCTTTTCCCACTGACTGGTCTTTATCTAAAAGATAAGGAAACTCAAAATTATTTTGTTTTTTAAATAGCACCATCTTTTCGGGTGAATCCTCAGGGTAGTCTTTATAATCATTAGACATTATGGCCAAAACATTGATTCCCTCACTTATAAGAACTTTGGAATCTTGGGCCAATTGTTTTACAATTTTTTGGACATAAGGGCAGTGGTTACAAATAAACATTATGAGTAGGCCATTTTCACCCATATGCTCCTTAAAAGAATAGCTCTCTCCATTGGGTTCACTTAGAGTAAAGTCTGGTGCCTTTTTTCCAAATTCACAAACTGGTGTATCCAACAGCATTTATGACTCCTTTTTTCTTTTTGAATCATTTCCATAAATTATACAACGGACCTGTCTTTTTCTGCCAACTAATCAATTAAACGTTAATTATTATTGCTTCTTACCATAGAGCACGTGAATCCCTATTTCACGTATTAAGATGAATAATTGTTCAATTATTTCTAACTATCCCCAGATTCAATCAAGCCTAATTATCAACTACATTCTTGGCCTCTTTTATCCAGGCGATATTGTTCGCTAAACAACAGCCCCCCTGTGGGTTACTTATTTCACAAAAACATCCAGGGTCTTTCATTTTTTCCTTAATATCGTCTAGCACTGTTGAAAATCCAGTCTCTTTAATTTCATCTAGCACGCTTTGTCTGGTATGCCCAAAGCAGTAACAAACATTAACATCTAGTCCCTTATCTTTTAGAGTTGCTTTTACCTTTAATTGATCTTTTGTTAAAAGAAAATTATTGGAAATTGAGTAGTATGTAACCTCACATTTTGAATTTTTACAAAATTTATAATCACTCTCTAAATCGATCTTGCTTTGGCAGCTATCCTTTAATAAATGCTGAAGTGTTATAAGCTTCACTTTTACGCCACTAAACTTACATCGTGGGCATAATATATCACCCCTCTCATTACTAGGTTTGTCAATTTCTGTTTCTTTAGTACAGCATCCCATAAATCTCCCTAAGGCCGGCAACCTCTTTTGGTATGGTCTTTATCTAGGAACACCTTAAATTCGGTGACTTTTTCAATTGAGGTTGTGACCTCACAATCAGTTTCGCCTATTTTGTAGCTCTCCTTATCAAATTGCAACCTCGCTACACCAATGTCTATATTTTTATCAATGATCTTAAGTTGATCTGATTTCCCAAGAGCTAATTTAACTGCGATAATACAGCCTCCACAAGTCATTCCTGGTACGAAATACTCTTTTGATACTAGTTCTCTACTCCTAGCATCAATTTTATGACAAGAACTTAAAGCTAATAATGCCATTACCATAATCAATCTCTTCATGCCCTCCCCCTTATACAAAATAAATACTCCAATAGGGAAAAGTTAAAAGGCCTAAAGACAGTACCAGTGTGATCCATAATGTCTTTTTGCCTGAATGATAATATTTAAAATTGCCACAAAGGGAATTCTCGTTGCATTGCTTTACCGATTTTTTTTTATATGTATAGATGAAGGCCATGGCCAATAAGGCCAACGCCAATATTGAAAACACAATTCGATAGGGCTCCATCTTAGTCAAAAGACCGAGACTTGATATTCCTAAAATAGAAAAAATAATGGGACCAATGCAACATGCAGATGCCATAAGGGAAGCGATAACGCTCGCTAATAATGTGCATTTTTCTCCCTTATTTTCCATTATTAAACCCTTTTAATAATTCTAAGAAATGGCATGAATCATTATTGTTAGTGGCCTTACATTTTACTGAAACCTTATGAAGCGCCCTTTTAATCGCTTTTAAATGAGATATTTTTTTATCTATATCGCAAATCTTTTCATCAATTTTTTCTTGAGCAAGCGAGCACTTTCCTTTTTTCGTAATTTGGATTTCAAGAAAAGTATTTATCTCGGCAAGGGTAAAACCTAGCTTTTTTGCGCTCTGGATAAAATTTAATGTATTAATGGCATCCACCCCATAAAAGCGATAGCCACTCTCTGATCTTAAGCGCGGTACAATAAGCCCTTTATCTTCATAAAATCGAATCGTATCGATTGAGGCCCCTGATTGCTTTGATAATTGTCCAATTTTAAATAACTCACTCATACCCAGCTCCTGAAGCAATTATAAACTATTGAGTAAACTCTAGACTCAAGCCTTTTATCAGCTTTTTTTTAAGGCACAATGGGGCAATGTGACGCAAGACACCTTCGTTATTAATCTAAATATTTCTTTATTTGGATAGGTACAAATTACTACTGGCCCAATTAAGTCAGGTTAATCGCAAAAATCAATCATGTGGTACCAGGCTACTATCTACTAATTAAATCAACTATAACTTCAAGAAACCCTACACTGAAACGATCATAGGTACGAGCAGGGGCGCCTTGGCAGATACCAGGGCGCTAATAAAATGTCGAAAAAACTGCTCACAATATTGGTAAGTTTTTTTGAGCTGAAAATTATATTACCAAGGACAAAGTTTAGGCCATTTGATTAAAAGCTTTTATCAGATCCTTCCTTGTTATTATCCCCACAATTTTCCCATTTTCCACGACAGGTATCCTTTTTAAGTTTTTTGCCGCCATTCTTTCAACAACAGCATTTAAAGTGGACTCTGGGTCAACAGTAATGGGGGGCTTTGACATTACCTCAGAAAGTTGTCTATTTTTGGCCCTTGAATATATTTTTTCAATATCTCCATGGTAATGATTTTCCCCCAACACTCTTTTAAGAGACACGAGAGCATGAGGAATATCAACATCCTTGCCAACAAAGTCCGACTCGGTAACGATTCCAATTAAATCACCAGAATTATTTACAATAGGCATCACACTAAAACCATTTTCGGACATAATCTTTGCCGCATCACTTACTGTCTGACTCTCGTTACAAGTAATCACATTTTTAGTCATAAATTCATTCGCTTTCATGCATTCTCCCCTTTGGAATTATCATTTTATCAGAATATTTTTAAAAATACTTTTTAAAGTCATTTTACACCAATGTATCCTTCCCTCGCAATACATTCGAACGCCACCCTTACAATTCTCTTTTTTTCCCAATATATCAACGATCTAACCTGCACTTTCAGTTGCACATCATTTGAATAATGGGAAAAAGAAAATTTATAAGAAAATCTTTCTCACGAACACTTTCTTTTTAAAAATTCATTCATTGATATAAGTCTTGCTTATTTCTAATAAAAAACTTATGTGACTCCATGACAATAAGGAGAATAGAGGCAAGAAGTACCGCAAATAGAAACTCCTGCCTGTTTACGACGTTAACACTAAGAACTTTAGACATAAAACTATTATTCA
>JBFGZE010000136.1:0-4262 GCA_041586955.1 Bacteriovoracaceae bacterium | reverse complement strand
GCCAGTTCGTCGCCGAAATCAACCAGTTCTGTTGTGGTCGGTTTCCTAGTTAAATCTACGCTGTACATGTTCTAAATCCTTTATTTTTATGGTGTTTCAGCCCGCCAAGACTATCCTGATTCTTTTTTTATTTATTTTATATCATCACCAGCACTGTTTTCTGACCAACTAACTAGATATCCTTTTTCTACTTTTGTTATTTTTATATTTTTCGCGTTTGAAATATGTAGCTCAAATGCCTTACGGTTTGCTTGATATGTTTCTTGGAATAATTTTGTCTTGGTTACGATCTTGTGTGTCATCTTTTTTCCCTTATTTTTATTGTATCAGATTATCATACAACCGTTTTCATCTAACATATCTACGTCGACATCACAATCCATCTGTTCTGATGTCCAATCGCATGCTTCGGCCTGTCTTAATCGTTGTTGTGCAATTTTTCTATTACGCCAACCTCCTAGCCAGACTTCCCCCATGTCATCAGCTAGAAAATATATCGCATTTCACTCTTATTTTTTATGCGTAACACTTTAACATTTCATGAAGTGTTTAACTGTAGGTGCGTCGATTACAACAAGACACTTTTTTGTTTAAAATGAGACACGCTTGTCCCAAAAATGCTTAATTTGTGGGCAAAAACGCACATTTCCAAACACAAACTGCCTAATTTTTGAGCACTTTCGTTCATACATTGCCTACTTTTTGAGCATATCCATAGTTTCGAATGCCTCACACCTTTATTGTAGCAATATCGCATTTCACTCAACGCATCCTGTCGGTACCCCGATTATATCATCTGGTTTCGGCCGCACAAGTGCCTATTTCTGATTTTTTTGTGCTTGGCGCAGTTATTTTCTCAAGCTGTGTAGATTATACAAGTTGTGCAAATAGCCTATTTTTTAAGGGGTTTTTGTGTCGTTCCCTCTTTTTTTTGGCGGTGCTTGACATTGTGCTAGCTCGTGGTATGATGCACGTAGAGAGATTGAAAAGTCGCCTCAGGCGATTGCTGTCCCTGCTAGATCTCTCAAATCCCCGATTGGGGATACCTCTTGTGTGGGGTGCCCCGGTACTTCGGTGCTGTGGGCACCTTTTAATTTACGAGTGAAATGTGATAGAGTTAAGGAAATTGATGTTTTTTTGGGCCTAAAACGCACGCAAACCATTTTGGGTATCCTGAGTCAAATTTCTTGAGAAAGTCGTTTCTAGCCCGAAAAAAGGGTGTTTTATAGGGAATTGAGATGTACAATAGTGTAGAGCAACTTGCCCGAGTTCTTATGGCGCGATTCAAAGAGGAAGATCGCCCCAAAGATTCTCTTTGTTTTTTTTGTCACCAAAAGATTGATAGAGTTGTGTCTGAGTATGGCTTTTCACCCTATAAAGGTGCAATTGTTCTGACACATAAAGCTTGCTGGGAACTATTTCACAACAAAAAGATGGAATATAAACCCTCATTTTTTAAAACAATATCTTCGGTGCCACTGTGTGAACTGAACGAGGGAGATTACTACCTGTACCGCAATAAAGTCTATGTCAAACAGGAAAATGATAGAATTTGCACTGTGGTAAAGTGGGTCGTTGTGCGGTAGATTTAGCCTGGCGGCGCCTGATTCTGCACTTTTTTCTAAAAAAGAAAATTTTTTCCTTGGCGCGCTTTTTCGTCTATTTTGCCGCAAGTCCATATTTCTCTAGGGCTTACGTCAAATTTCGTCGCTATCGTCGAAAATGAGGAACCACCTAATGTAGGTCGAAGACAAAATGCAGTTTTTCCCGGGAAAAATGAGGTTTTGACCCTATGTAAGTATAAGGTTTTTTTCCTTTTATTTTTTCCTTGACAACTCACCTAATTTCTAGTACTTTTGAAGTTATTGGAATCCTCCCGCCAAACATCCTCCTCCGGCAGTGCAGTCTGATTTTATGGGTTTAATGGCTGAAAAAATAGCTTCTTGGCTCTTTTCTAAGTTGGGCTTGGAACACGATGAAACCTGGGGTTCCGATCATTTAGATTATAATGACACTGTGAAGGAACTTCTTAAGTTGTTAGACTCACGAGAATCACGCTGACTACATGCTTAAGTCGACCTAAATCGTGCTAGTTTAGATGGGTTTTTCTTAAGAGTGAAATGCGCGGTTAATGTGGGCTTGTGCCCCGCCCATCTTCCCGATCGGTATAAAATAAGTATTTCGGCCCGCCAAGACATGTTTTCTTTCTCTTTTTTATCTTCAATATTCCTGATCGGGAATCTCTCACAATCTGGCTGACTACCACTTTCAAAAGACTTTTAACGCGGTAGCTTAGGTCGCTTTCTCGCTGACTGTAGCCTTGAAAGACTTGGGGCCACCGTGGTGGTTTAGGTGGGCTATCACCCACGCTCGACAGCCAACAAAAAACCCCCTTGGGCACGCCCAAGAGGGTGGTATTCTTTTCCTTTTTTTTCTTATCTCGCGCCGCGGTACGATACTCGATATGCCCGCGACTTGGGACTTGGCGATACCTTTCTAATTGAATAGGCATTGCCATACTTGTAACTTCGCAAGCCGGCTTCGACTTTGGAACTGGCGTAGACCGTGCGTTGATACGTCCGATGTTTCGTAGCTTTGGGCGAATAGCCCTGTGCAAATCCCGTGCCAGTGGCAAAAACAAGAAGAACCAAAACAAGACCTAATTTTTTCATACTTCTGCCCCCGCAATTCCTTGTTGAATTCTTTTCTGAAGTTTTTCTGGTAGCTTTTCCAAGTCGTTAAAATGCTCTTGAGAAATTAGCCACTCGATTGCTGCATTCTCTGAAATTTCTTCATAAGTTTCTTTTGAATTTTGGTATTGGCTCCACCAATTCAATATCCAACGTCCCGATTTGGTGTAAAACAATTGTTCGTGATTCCATTGAGAACCAGTTGCACAACTAATATGATTGTTCCCATTCCACCAAGTATTTTCGGTGAAAACAATAGCGGTTTTTTCATTAAACCATTTTCCGCTGTCATCTGTTAAGACTATTCTTTTCATTTTTTCCCCTCTTGTGTGAAAAATAGGAACCCCTCCCGCAGCCTTGCCGAGGGGTCCCGAACGTGTTGCTCTGCCGCCTAGGGCAGAGGGCCATCATTCATCCTACCACAGATTTTCCATTTGTCAAGGTGCTTATGCGCCGCCCTTGCTTCCCCCACTAGGGGGGTGAATGTCTATCCATTGCATCAGCAAAAGCGTTAGCAAAATCAGCGTTATAGCCAAATACATGCTATTCGGCCGCTGCAAGTTGCTTTTTCTTTTCCTTTTGTTTGCGCGACTGCTCCCGCGCCTTTTCCCGAAGTTCCTCCGCTTCGCGTGCAAGCCTATCCCGCAGTTCCTCAGGGTCAACTCCTTCTCGCTCTGCCCTGGCTTCAATTGCGCTGTCCACCGCGTCTTTGACGTCGTCGACTGAGACACCCTTTTTCTCGGCGATCAGGGCCATCAGGTCGGTTTCGGTCAAACGCGACCGACCGCGCCCACTTCCATTAAATCTTTCCA
Source organism: Bacteriovoracaceae bacterium (assembly GCA_041586955.1). Lineage (GTDB taxonomy): Bacteria > Bdellovibrionota > Bacteriovoracia > Bacteriovoracales > Bacteriovoracaceae > JBFGZE01. The sequence continues at coordinate 760 of JBFGZE010000136.1, read as the reverse complement.
AGTCTTTTTGCAGCGCGTGAAACGCTTCGGGAAAGTTCTTTCGGGCCGCAGACAATTTGTTGCGAAAATTCTGGAGATTTAGCCCCAGTACTTCGGCCGCTTGCTCGGCATCCTTTACGTCAGGGTCGACAATTACGCCGATCAGTTCCTCCATCGTCACGGACTTGCGTCGCTTGGTGACCTTCGCCACATCGTTCTTGGTGATAGTTTCCATCTGGTTTTCCTCCCGGTTTTGATTGGCCAACATGAAAAGGCGGTTGACCTGCGCCTAAAAAGGTTGACGTTCTAAAATTGCTTTTCGTAGCTCTGGTTCGAAGTAATCACCGCGCCAAGAGTTACCTTTCGCGAATTCTACGCCTTGTGATTCGATTCTGTCAAGCCCTATCACGGCGCAGCTTCCTTCTTCTTCAAATAAAATTCCTAGAAAATTTTCCTTGTTTTTTGCACCTTCGGGTTGCCATCGAAAGCGAATTGCATGAAAACCTAATCCAGATATACCGTTTCGATGATACGCGATTTCTTGAATGTCCAATTCCATTTTTTCCCCTTTCTATCCTGATTATACCATGGTCTAGTTTATTGTCAAGTGCTCAATTCTGATTCAGGGTGTGGGATGTCCCCACTAGTGGGTTAAGAAAGCGACATTTCCTTTTCCTTCGACGCACCATTTACACCGGTCACACGTGACCCGATGGCCTAGGCGATGCTCTGGACATACCAAAGTCCGTCCTAAAATCGGCAGATCGACATACTTCGGATG
>JBFGZE010000135.1:0-4349 GCA_041586955.1 Bacteriovoracaceae bacterium | reverse complement strand
CAGCTCCCGTTTTCAGTCATTTTAATGCTTTTTAGATCGCTGTAAGCAATAGGTGATTTTGGTTTGATCACAGGTGAGCCGCCATAATACCGCCCAGTCGGTTCAACTTCGATGGAGGTCAGCTCCGGCATACAAGCTGAACCTGAGCAGGCCGTATTTTCTTCTGCTTCCATCAAAACCTTGTATTGAAAATATTGATTATTTGAAAGAATAGCACTGGCGGCCATATTGCCAAAAGTGAAACTGGGCGAAATCGCATTTGCATTACCGGTGAGTGCAATCTCATCATCCATACAAATACTATTATCTGAATCAGATGTATTTAAAGTGCAGGTAAAAGTCATATCACTGGGGGAGCGGTTAAAAAATTCCGAATAAGTTGTCGCACCATCACCGCCAGGGCCAATAAATCTTGCTAAATAATTGTCAGAAGTATCATTCTCGTTGAGAGTTCCATCACCATCGCAATCCGCAGAGTTTCCAACGGGAGCAGTATTAAACGACGAGCAATGACAAGAGGAGTCTACGCAACTCTTCACTTGGTATTTAATTCTATTGGCACCTCGACGGTAGAGTTGTTGAATTTCGGAAGCGGAAAGTGCACGAGACCAGATCGCAACTTCATCGAGTGATCCCTGTCCAAAAACAGAAGTGGCGTTTCTGGACATTAAATAAAAATTCTCTGTGCCAAAGTTGTTGGTATTTTCACCGGTATGGCTTTTTGTATAATTTGCGGGTTTTCCATCGATATAGGGCATTACCTCGTTTACAGCGCTGGCCCCCTTATCCATTACGACAGTATAATGGTGCCATTGACTATCAGCTGGACGATCAACATTGGCCAGATTATATGACCCATTTCCTCTTATCGCAAAACTAATTCGATTAGGCCCACCTTGTCCCCCAGGATTGGCATTCACAAGGAACCCACCAACAGACGCGTTAAAATTGCTCGAATACTCCATAATTATCAAGTCTGATTGATTTGACTCATCCCACCTCATCCAGAAAGACAGGGTCAAAACATCTGTTCCCGATAAATCAAGAGTTGTAACCGTAGTGGTATCATCAACACCATCAAAAAATATCCCTTTATCTAGTATCCCCTTCAGGCCTAAAGTAACTCCTCCCGACTCTGTAGCGTGATGGGAATTACCCGAAAAATCTTCAAAATCACTACCTAGAGGTGCTGCATCCAGGGCGATTTCGTCCAATTTCCAGTAACCTTCTAAATTAGCTCTGAGGTCTCCACTCAATGAAGAATAATTGGTTGAGCTTTCACTTGCACTCGCGTTTGGCAGCTCTTTCATAAAAGGGAGGGTTGATGTCGGTTTTAATCCTGTCCAGTTTACAGAAGTTCCAAGGTCGATAACGGGGGAAACATAATGCCCGGCATATTTTTGCTTTTGGCGGTTATAGATAATCTTTACCTCCTCAGCAGTTAATGGGCCATTCCATATTGCAACTTCATCGATACTTCCATCAAAGAATTCAGAGGATGTTTGATATGTGCCAATCCAAAGGTCAAGAGCATTTGTTGGCGCGCCATACGGAGCCCCCCCTGCATTGTCTAGCTCTCCATCTATATAGATGGCAATCCCAGTAGCATCGGCGACGATGGCAATATGAACCCAAGTATGTAATGGTATGACAGATTGGGAGTCTAGAACGTTGGTCGCTCCTCGGTCCATAAATCTCAATTTTTTTGTCGTATCCTCAACTCGAAAACGGTAACCAAGATTTTGGCCTTTCGATACCACATTAGGTGTGCCAGTGGTGGAGTTGACATTAATCCATGATGAAATTGATAATTGCGCCGGCTCAAGATTGGCATTATCTGGAATTGTTATATAATCGCCATTCCCATCAAAGACCCCTGTTTGAGTTCCGACCTTTGAATTAGAGCTAAAAGTCGCATCACCATTTGCCGTACCATGATTCCCATTCCCAGAGGAATCCTGCCAATTACCATCCATTTTCCAATATCCAACAAGGTTGGAATATTGAGGTGTCCAAGAAGAAGAAAGCTCAGTGTAATTTGCGTTTTGAGCTGAATAAAGAGAAGAGACTTCAGAAGGGGAAAAAGCAGCGCCCTCCCAAATTGCAACATCATCAATTAATCCCGAATAGTACTCTCCTATTGGGCCAGAATTAGCACCTAAAAAAATATTTTGGTCCGAGTCTATGCTCCCCAAAGAGGCATTGGTCTGACTTCCAACCAATTCACCGTTTAAATACAGCGCGATTGTGTTTCCACTTCGAGTGACAACAAGATGCTGCCAAGAACCGTCATTATAACTATCACTCGTTAATACCATCGCACTATTACCAGAAGAATCACGGACAAAAACTCCGAGCTTTTCATTATCATCAAAGAAAACTCCCCAAAACGTACTTCCTCCAGAATCCTTATAGTTTCCAATTATTCGAGCAACTGAAGAAAAATCATCAGATGTAGAGACCCATAATGAAATAGATAAATCTCCTGATCCAAAGCTCGAGCCGCTTCCAAGATTTACATAACTTGCCCCATTAAAACTACCTGCATTTTCACCGATTTTACTTACTGTACTAAAAATTGCTCCCGTTGATGTTCCATTGCGGGGACCCGCTGAGTCGCCCCAGTCTCCTTCCATTCGCCAATACCCCACAAGATTTCCTGATCGGGCCGGAAGAATTGCATTCACATGACTTTCAATCGCTGTTGGTTTGTATTTCAGTGTCAATTTGGAGTCGGATAGCTGAGTCCCTACATAGATCCCATTATTAAAGTCTGTTCCTGAGTGAGTTTTATCGACGGTTTTTAACTTGGCAGCGCCGGAACTAATTTCTACATAATTTGAGTTATAATGATAATCACTAGCGGTCGTAAAGTCCCAAAGGGTTTGCTCATTAGGACAATGACCATTAGAAAGTCTAGTCAGAGGGCAAAAGCCCCCTGCTTGCTTGGTGTGATCAAGTCCCTCTAAAAGCTCTCCATTGCAGCCGACAAAAAGCAGGAGGAAAAGAAGAGATGCAAGAACTTTTAAAAAGTCCATCCTAACCCCACGTTTAGACCTAAATCTTTTGACGATTGATCAGCGGGGCCTATTTTAAGCTTTCGAGAAGTCATTCCAGTATCAATAAAAAGCTTCTTTCCAGAGAGATCATAATTTGATCCAAGCCCGATATTATAATAATAACCAGTCTCTGTTTTGTATCCCTTTTGATTAGTCGGTAGCATAGAACCAGCTCTTATATTCAAATCAAAGCTAAATCCACTTTTAAAAGTTATAAGTTTTGTTTTAGTTGAAAGACTAAGTGTTGGGATATTGATTTTATCAATGGAAAGCTCGGCACCACCATTAGAGTTTAAGACTAATGATTCTCCAATCCCGACCCCTGGAGCGAGAGAAAATCTATTCCCCAACTTAAAATCAATCCCCGTTCCCACATATCCATGCGTTACTGAGGCCTTTGAAATAGTTCTATTATCTGCGACACGAAAGTCAAATTTCTTAAGAGAACCGACTGCAAAAAAACTGGTTTTCTCCGACCAGTGGTGACTCCAAGAAAAAGTCAGCCCATATCCAAGATCGGAAACAGCGGTTTCTTTAACATTTGAAACAGTATCTGTTGAGGCGATACTCGCGATACCAGAATAGAAACCTATTGCTAAAGTTTGGATTGATTTTTTTGGCGCTTTGATCTCTTTCTTTTTCTCTTCGCTCTTTTCAACGGAAGCGGGAAGCCGAGACTTCGACTCAATAAGATGGGGGGTATTTTTGATAGGATCTTTTTTTGCCAAACTTGCCTTCACGCGATAGCGATCGTTACGAATAATCCATTTTAGATTGCGATCAACGCATTTAATATCTACAACTGGATAAGGAGAAGACTCTATAAGAAACTTTTTCCTTTTTGGCGTGAGCTAGCAATCATCTGCTAAGGCAGAATAAACAAAAAACATTAATGTTAAACTAATCCAGATCTTCACGTATACTTTTTCGACTATAATGGAGGATTTCTTTAGTATTTTTAAAGTGTTATAGAGTTTTGCCATAAGAAGACGACGGGCCAAGTTGTCGTACGTCTCTAAGTTCATATATGAATATGTTATATCCAAGTAGTTCACTTTTTTATTTTATAAGAGATTTAAAAATGATCAGTTTTTTTAAAGTGAATCAATAAAATTCAGTACGTTAAGACCTTTTGAAGACGAGTGATTATAAAGCTTTATTCTTGAGAATGACCATTATTATGGTCACCTGACTTGACTATTGTTTGCGAGATTATTTGTTCTGAATATATAGTAATAGAAATGGCTTCTTGAGATTAATTGATCCTTATATCGGGTAAAGCTTTGAACT
>JBFGZE010000134.1:0-4366 GCA_041586955.1 Bacteriovoracaceae bacterium | reverse complement strand
TTATCTATTTTTTCAATTTTTAACTTGGCCGATGGGAACTTCTTCACATTGAAAAAATCCTCACTTTTTATATGGCCCAAAAATTTATCTTTCCATTCTCCTTTTAGAGTCGTCTCTTCAATTGTATTCATGTCCGCTACAAACTCGCCCTTACCATCATTAAGCGTCGCTTTTTTCATTCCAATCGGGCCCGTGTGAAAGTCTCCAACAATTTTTGAACCTCGCCATATAAATGAGCTCTTGCTTAGGTCAATATTTTCGGCCATGGCCGAAAATGAAGTTAAAAGTAGAGCTGCTAAGATAATTTTTGTTTTCATAACTTTTTCCTTTGTTAAGTTGACATATTCATTATCGACCAGATTTTTATGTTGCAAAAGATCACAATAATGTAATACACTGTTCCCAAAAAGGAACACTTCAATGAACCTTAACCTTCTGAAAACATTTGTTAAAGTAGCTGATTGTGGCAGTTTAACTCGGGCCTCAAAGCTATTAAATCACCCTAAGTCTAAGATTAGTAGAGACTTGGTAAAGCTTGAGAATGAATTGGAGCAAACATTATTAATTAGGTCTCCAAGAGGAATCTCTCTCACTGAGCAAGGCTTTATGCTGCTTCAATCTACGAGAAATCATTTAGAGAAATTGGAATCTTCAATACAAAAAATCAAAAGTGACCCAAGCGAAATAAAAGGAAGCATAAAACTAACTGCTCCTGAAGACTTGAGTATATTCATTCTTACTCGTCTAATTTCAGAATTTATGGAGCTATACCAAGAGGTCTCTATTGAATTATACGCAACAACAGATTTTTTAGACTTTAAAAAATACGATTTAGATTTAGCGTTAAGAATTGGACGACTTGTAGATTCAACTCTTATTCAACGAAAGGTCACCGAAGTTGATGTAATTTTTGTAGCATCCAATCATTACATAAAAGCGAATGGTCAAATTAAATCGATCAATGACTTAGAACAAAACTCGTGTGCTATAATCAAAGATATTCATGGCACACCTCTTAATAAAGATTTTCACAAAGGCCTGAGACCCAAGTTTTCATCAAACTCCATGTCAGCACTTAAAGAATTCGTTTATAGAGATAAAGGTATAGCTACTCTGCCAAGCTTCCTCTGTAAAAAGGAACTTGTAACTAATGAGTTTTGCCATGTTTTACCAAAGCATACCTACGTAAATCGAAATTTATATCTCCTTTCTCCATCAACTACATATACGCCAAAGCATGTAAAAATCTTTAAAGATTTTATTTTTGATGCATTAAAAAAAGAATTATAAAGCATAATTGCGAAAAAACTCGGCCCTGTATGATGACCTCAGCAGTGAATTGTTAAACGAACTTTAGTTTTTTACATATTACCAATGACTTATCTGTAACAAAGTTCGTCCAGCGGTTCGCCACTACTATTGGTGGAGGTGGCCACCTGTTCGTAACACCCTATAAACATTGAAGTAGTTTTTTAAGTGTAGCCAAAACAGGGACTACGCAAAGACATCCCGCGCCCAAAAGCACTACTAATTCAGGTCATTCGGAGGACTCTAATCGCAAGAGCTTTCATTGAAGCTTTTGTTGTTTTTAGTATATTACTATTTATAAAAATAGTCTATTGCTGATTATTGGTTAGAGAACCTAAGGTATTATATTTGAACTTAGATAATTATTTATACCATTAATTACCTCATCAATCGTCTCTGGACAATCATAAACCTTTTTCCTAAATAATTCCCAATTCACCCTGAGTTCGGAACTGAAATATTCTATAAGCTGAATTTCAGTATTTCTTTTTTCAAATGTTTTATTGATCGCACCTTTAAGAATACCTGGATTCATTACATCTTCACGAATCAAAGAGTAACAATCAAAGTAATCTTTCATTCTTGAGTTCAAAGTTTTCAATTCAATAATCGCCTGTAACTTTTCAGAGAAAATAAATTCTGGAGGATAGGCAAAAAGACTTCCCCCCCCATTTCCAAGAAGAGGTTCGTCTTTATACTTCGTAAGTTGGGCACCTACCACGGCTAGTTGATTTAAAATTCTTAATTTAGTATCCCAGAATGATTTTTGATCCAAAATATCCAATATATATTTTCAATGACTACGTTGATATGAGAAAAGGTCATAATACCTTAGCTTTTATAGTAACTCATAAAGTCAATATCGAACTATTGTCCGGTGCTCTTTTTCTTTTTGTCGCTAAAAGTAGAAAGGCCTGCAAAGCATTATTTTTTGATGGAAATGGTCTTGTCCTAATTCACAAAAAAATTGAACGTGGAAGATTCATGTCATTTGAACATATCAAAGAAGTTACCGAAATAAATTCAAATGAGTTAATGCTGATTTTAAATGGTGGGCAAATTCCTCTTTCTAAATCTGGAAAGAAAATTACATTAAAAAAGTAAAAAACATTAGGCCTTTCGATCAGGCCATTCTATAATCTTCAAATGATTAATTTTGATAAAGAAAATGACAAAGAATTTATGAGAGAAGCTCTTAAACTAATGCAAAAAAAGTTACTTGTTAAAGAGCTTGAAGTATTAGAGCTAAGGAAACTCAAAGAGAAAGATGAAGAAATTCTTAAGAAACTTGCAGAAGAACTTAAAAATCTCAGGCAACGAGTATTTGACTCAAAACAAGAGCGAAAAGAAAATAAACCTAAAAATCAGAAAAAAATAAAAAAGGGAAATCTTCCACATAATAAATCACAAAATGAAAATATTGATGATCATGAGATTGAACTTAAAGAGGAAATAATTGAGCACAAGGTTGAAGAATCTAGCTGTCCAAGTTGTGGTGGGGACAAATTTTTTCCTATGAATAATTGCTTTGAAGAATCTAATGAATTTGAAGTTATCGAAAGACAATACATAATTAAAAGACATAAACGCCAAAAATATTCTTGTAAATGTTGTAACAATATTATTACGGCAAAAGGTGGAGTAAAACTAACTTCAGGTGGAGAATATTCAATTCAACTTGCAACCCAAGTAGCTTGTGATAAATTCGAAGATCATCTTCCTCTTGAGAGACAGAGAAAGCAGATGAAAAGAGCCGGTATCAACGTTGATGTGAAAACACTCTATGGCCAGACTGAACATCTATATAATTTATTATTTCCCTTAAGTGAACTTATTAGACAAGATGTTTTATCTGAAAGATGGGTTCATATTGATGAGTCACCAATTGATTTTTATAATCCAAACAAAACTAAAGGATATATTTGGTCAATGAGTAATCCGAGAGGAGCTTATTATCAATTTGAAGCAACAAGATCAGGGTCAGTCGCACAGGAGATGATTAAAGGATATGAAAAAGGTTGCGTCGTCTCTGATGGATATTCTGGTTATAATTTTTTAGATGGTGAAGGCCATGATCACATCAGTCATGCATTTTGCTGGGCACATGTAAGACGAAAATTCTTTGAGGCCATGGCACATGATGAGAGTGCTGAGCTGATGGTTGATTTTATAGACAATCTTTATGAAGTAGAACACATGGCGGATGAAGTTCACCAACTTAAAGAAATTAGACTCGATAACTCAGTATCAATCGTGAATGAAATTGATAAATGGATTGAGTCAATGGATGGTAAATTTCTAAATTCAAGCTCCATGGGCAAGGCGATTAATTATTATCTCAATAGAAAGTCAGGACTTCATTTGTTTCTTTATGATGAGACCGTTCCCATTGACAATAATATGGCCGAAAGAAAGCAACGCTGTCCAGTGATGGGGAGAAAAAACTTTAACAGCTTTAAGTCCATTAACGGCGCAGACGTTGGGACTTTCTTTTATTCGGTAATAGAATCCTGTAAATCAAATGGACTAAATCCAAGATCATTTATAAATGAGATGGCCCATAGGTCCGCAAAAAATGAAGAACTCGAAAGCCCTTATCAATATGCTAAAAGATTAAATGAATTAATATCGGCTCAAATATCAAAAGAGTTGTCAGCACTATCAAAACCTTCAGGCTAAGCTCAATTGATTTTAAATAATATGAATGATTTTGAAATTCTGATTTAATTTGAACTTCCTTTTCAGCTTTGTTAGAAACTAAAACTTTATTAAATTGAACTTTCTTTTGAGATGCCTTTGGCCACTCACGAGCTGAATAAGTTGATACGCCAACTTCGCGAGTAATATCTCTTACAGACATGTCGTGATCTAACCGTAGAGAGATCACAATATTTTTTAAAGATTTTGGATACCTTGTACCGGGTTTAGTGCCAGTCCTCGAAATAATTTTATGGGCCTTTTCGATAAGTTCTTGTGCTTCATGATTCATAAATTCCTCCATGAAATACATATCGAAGATAGTCTATGAAAAATTATGAGTGGCAGACGCCTAACTTAC
>JBFGZE010000133.1:0-4449 GCA_041586955.1 Bacteriovoracaceae bacterium | reverse complement strand
TACTGCATGGGGTTAGGCGTATTGAACAACTTATGCACTATGATCAGGAGGTGATTCACCTTATCGAATTCCTACAAGGCAAAGAATCACAATAGGGACTTAATTTTTGACCCTCTAAGTGAAATAGTTCATAATATTGAGCTTTCCGGGGGAAATATGCACGATGCTATTATCTGTCGTATCAATGGTACGACTCATCGAATCCGAGGCGAAAAGGCCTTTTTAACATTATCCAAATACTTAAGAGAAGAAAAAAGACTGGTCGGCACTAAGGTTGTCTGTGAAGAAGGAGATTGTGGGGCCTGTACCGTTTTGATGGCCGCCCCCTTTGATCTTTACCAAGGGCAATTGCAATACCGTGCCGTTAATAGTTGCATTGTCACTATGGCCCAAATGCATGGGCATGTAATTGTGACAATTGAAGGCCTTAAGAACAATGACCAATTACATCCTATACAAGAGGCCTATGAAAAAGGCCAAGGGACCCAATGTGGCTTTTGTACCCCAGGTTTTATTTGCGCTACCACAGCGGCCTTTGAACGCCAAAATTTGAAGGGAGAAAAAGCAACTCTTAAGCAGTTAAAGAATGGCCTCACTGGGAATTTATGCCGTTGTACAGGTTATGCGCCTATTTTTGACTCTCTTAATTTGGCCTTAGCAGAGGAATATACTCCTCTCATTAAGCGATATAAGGCCGATTGGGATGAAGATGAACAAAGTTTGTTACAAAAGGGTTTGACAATAGCAGGAGAAAATCGCTTTTTCTTTCGCCCAACTTCTTGGGAAGATGCTATTGAATATAAGAAAAAATACTCCTCTGATGTCAAAATTATGAGTGGCGCCACTGACTTGGGTGTTCTTCAAAATAAGAGAGGGGACAGACCGATTCATCTTATGGACTTAAGTGGAGTTAAAGAGGCCTATGAGATTGGAACAAGAGGTGAAGATTTTTTTATCGGTGCTCGCGTTAATTTACAGGCCACCGAGGACTTTCTTGAAGATAAGATCTCAGAATTTAGCCGTTTATTACGTATTTTCGCCTCTCCCCAGATTAAACATCGGGGAACCTTAGTTGGAAATATCGCTAATGGCTCACCGATTGGAGATTCGCTTCCATTTTTAATTGTCTCTGGTGCCAAATTAATTATTTTAAGTGGCAGTGGAGAGCGTATTGTGCCGATGGATAAATTCTATCATGGGTATAAAAAAATGGACTTAGGCCCAGAGGAGTTAATTAAGGGTGTCCTTATCCCTCAGTTAAAGGACAATGAACTATTAAAGTTATATAAAGTTAGTGTGCGAAAAGACATGGATATTTCGGCGGTCACCTTTGGCCTTAAAGGTCATTATCACAAAGGGGTGATGACTAATATCCGTCTGGCATATGGGGGAGTCGGCCCAATTGTCCATCGTGTTTCTGAAGTGGAAAAGGACCTCGAAGGAAAAAAATTGGATAAAGAAGTTGCTGCCAATAGTACGTCCTTATTGGAACAAGCAATTTTCCCTATTAGTGATGTCCGAGGTAGTAAGGAATATCGAATGGCCCTGGCCAAAAATTTATTAATAAAATCTTATTATGAATTGGGGCAAGAAGTGTCTACGGAGAGTCAAGCATGAGTTTAGGTAAGAATATTCCTCATGATTCTGCGAAGACTCATGTTACTGGTGAGTCTGTTTTTATTGATGATCGACCTCGGACTCAAGGTGAGCTCTATCTTGCTATCGTTGGGGCGCCTATCGCTAAAGGCCGCCTATTAAAAATAGATGGAAAAAAGGCATTACAAAGAGAAGGTGTTTTGGCCATTATGACGGCAAAAGATCTTCAATATAATAAATGGGGAACTATCGAGAAAAGTCAGCCGATACTTGTTGAGGATGAGATCGGTTATCGTGATGAACCTGTTTGTTTAGTGGTCGCGGAAACGGCCCAGGCCCTTTTGCAAATTGAAAAAGATATTATAATTGAAGTCGAGGAGCAAAGGCCTATTCTTTCGCTAGAGCAATCTATTGATGAAAAAATGTTTTTAGGCGAAAAGAGAGTAATTGCTAGAGGTGATGCTATAGGTGAACTTAAGAAGGCCCCTCATCGTTTAAAAGGAACGCTGAAAAATGAAGGACAGGAGCATTTTTACTTAGAGAGTCATGCCTGTATTGCCTATCCTTTGGAAAATAATCAGATTGAAATTCATAGTTCTTCTCAGCATCCCACTGAAACACAACACGTCGTGGCCCATGCTTTAGGACTTAAATATCACCAAGTGGTATGTGTCGTAAAACGGATGGGAGGTGGTTTTGGTGGAAAAGAATCCCAAGCAGCGCCATTAGCGGCCTTGGCCGGTTTGGCGGCCCAGCGTTTTAAAAGGCCGGCGAGACTAATTCTGACCAAAGATCAGGATATGAAAATTACAGGAAAAAGACACCCCTTTCGCTCATTTTATGAAGTCGGATTTGATGATCAGGGAAAAGTATTATCTCATCAAGTGACATTGTATTCTGATGGAGGTGCTTATGCCGATCTTTCCTATAGTATTTTAGAACGGGCGATGTTGCATAGTGATGGCTGTTATTATTTACCGCATGTGAGGATAGAGGGGCAGGTTTGTCAGACCAATAACCATCCCCATACTGCTTTTCGTGGCTTTGGTGGTCCACAAGGCAATTTAGTGATTGAGCATGTTCTCGATGACATTGCTTATTATTTAAAATTGGACCCAGCAGCAGTTAAGCGCGCTAATATCTATGATGGTGATAAGTGTATAACGCCTTATGGCCAAAAGATTGATCATAACCCTCTACCTGAAATCTTTGACCAATTGATGGATCGTTGTTCCTACGTCGAGAGGCGTCAGGCAATTGAGGAATTTAATAAAAATGACGGTGCCTACATAAAAGGTATGTCGATATCGGGAACAAAGTTTGGGATTGCTTTTACGGCGCGTTTTTTAAACCAGGGAAATGCCCTCGTTAATATTCATGTTGATGGTACAGTTCAAGTTTCTACTGGCGCCACCGAAATGGGCCAAGGAGTTAATACCAAAATTCAGCAAATTGTATCCGGGGCCCTCGGTGTGCGGCCGGAATATGTTCAAATAATGCCAACCTCTACTGAAAAAAATCATAATACTTCACCTACAGCAGCTTCTAGTGGGTCGGATCTTAATGGTGGTGCGGCCCTTAAATCTTGTGAGAATTTAGTTAAGCGCCTTAAAGCGATAGTCCTATGGATTGAAAATAAAGGGATGCCCAAGGGGATGGATGAAATAGATATCAATCCATTTCTTGATTTGGACATGAACTATCTAATATTCGAAGATGAGAAAATTAAAAATATTAAATCCGGTCAAGATTATTGCTATTTTGAAGTCGTTTCTCTGGCATATATGCATCGGATTAGTCTTGGAGAATATGCTCATTATAAAATAACTGACCTCAACTTTGACAAGGAAAAGGGGGAGGGGAAGGCATTTAATTATTTCACCAATGGCCTTGCCGTTAGTGAAGTTTTGATTGATCGTTTTACTGGCGAAATGAAAGTCTTAAGAAGTGATATCTTTATGGACCTAGGGCGCCGGATCAATCCAGGTGTTGATAATGGCCAGGTGACAGGGGCCTTTGTTCAGGCAATGGGATGGGCGACTAGCGAAAAATTAATATATTCAGATCGTGGTGAACTTCTTTCTCATGGACCTACCACCTATAAAATACCAAGCATTCAAGATACTCCACGCGAATTTAACGTGTATTTTATGGATCATGACTTTAACACCAATAATGTTGTTCGCTCCAAAGCGGTGGGGGAACCACCATTTTTATTGGGGGTTTCGGTATGGCACGCGGTGAAGGATGCTCTCTCTTATTTACCAGGGGAGGATCTGGTCTCAATTAATCTGCCTATTACTGGGGAAGATATCCTGACAAAAATGCGAGAACGTCTTGGATATTGATCAATACATTCATATTTTAAATACTTTAAAAGAACAAAAAGTATCTTTTGTCCAAGCGACTTTAGTCATGGTCAGAGGGAGCGCGCCACAATCTATCGGTGCCAAAATTTTAATCGATCAAAAGGGACAATTTTACGGTACTATCGGTGGCGGTAAATTAGAGAAATATGTCCTGGATGAAAGTGTGAAAATGCTTAAGGGGAAAAAATCTTGCCATCAATTACAAAGACTTAATCTGCAAAGAGATATTCAAATGACTTGCGGTGGCGAGGTAGATGTTTTTTTTGAACCCTGTTTTTTTTCCCAGTTACCTATTTACCTTTATGGTGCAGGGCATGTCGCCCAATCATTAGTTCCTCTTCTTTTAACCATTCCTGCATTCCATATTCGCGTTTACGATTCTCGAAAAGAATGGTTAAGTCGATTTTCTGATCACGGGCGTCTTGAGTTGATCGCTCAGTCGGCCCCGAGAGCAGAGGAATGGGGGAGCGTTCCTGAGTTATCT
>JBFGZE010000132.1:0-4458 GCA_041586955.1 Bacteriovoracaceae bacterium | reverse complement strand
AACGTTTTGTCCATGGCCAGAGGCGCCACCAAATATAAGAGCAATACGTGTTGATTGCTCAAAGTGTCCATAAAGCCATTTTGAAAATTGGGGACTGGAAAATGTTTTGCCCTTTTCCGCCAAAAGAAAACAATTCAAAGGACCTAGCTTTTTAAGGTCATTAATCTTTTTGAGAACGACTTCGCCTTCTCTTTCGAGGTTTTCCTGGAGTGCCTTGCACTCGTGAATAATGACTTGAAAATCATTGATGCGGTTTTTGAATTCATCCTCTAAGGCCTTAAGACTTAAATCTTTCATCTTGCCAACAGTAATGAGGTGAACTTCTCGCATATTCTAGAAAAAATCTCTATCAGATCCAGAGGTTTCTGAAGTTTGGCCTTCATCAGAAAAATAATAGGATTGAGGAATTTCCTCAACCTCAGCTTCGTCTTGCCAAACTTGGTCAAGGCCATAAACATCACGAGATGATTCTTGAAAAATATGAACGAGAACATCGCCTAGATCGAGAAGAATCCAATCGGCGTTTGTGAGACCTTCAAGACTAAGAGGCTCATTATCATAAGCTCTTGATTGTTTAACGATCTCATCGGCCATTGCGCGGGCCTGAGTGCTATTGGTGGCTGAAGCTAGAACAAAATAATCAGCGAGTGAGGATTTACCTCCCACATTAAGGACCTTAAGGTTGATACCTTTAAAATTACCCAGAATCCACGCACAGCTCATGGCCAAATTTTTAGGGTAGATCAAATTGTCATCAGTCATTATTTTATTAACTTCTGCGGTGATATATTCGTTGGACATGGTTTAAACCTTCTAGTGGAGTTCTTCTGCTTTCAATACTTTAAGCATAAGAGATTTGACTACGTCAATATTTCGATGGGAAATAGAGGAAATGGGAAGAACTTTGCGATCCAATTGTTCTTCAAAGAAAGAGACAAATTTCTCGATCTCTTCTTCAGACATCGCGTCGATTTTAGTGAGGCATACAATTTCTTTCTTATTTAAAAGCTCTTCATTGTATTTCGCTAATTCCTCACGCACAGTTATATAAGTTTCATAAGCTTCAAATTCATCAAGACACCAAGAACAATCTACCAGGTGAACAAAGGCCTTGGTTCTTTCAATATGCTTGAGAAATTTAATACCCAGACCTTTTCCTTCACTGGCCTTTTCAATAAGGCCTGGAATATCGGCGACCACAAAGGACTCTTCACCAAGTGTGACGACGCCTAAATTAGGTTGAAGGGTTGTAAAGGAATAATCAGCGATCTTGGGCCTGGCCTTGGAGATGACGGAAATGAGAGTTGATTTTCCTACATTGGGCATACCAATAAGGGCGATATCGGCAAGAAGTTTGAGCTCCAATTCGATATCAAGACTTGTTCCAGGGCTACCTTCTTGGGCATAGCGAGGAGCTTGGTTGGTAGATGACTTAAAGTTCATATTACCAAGTCCACCACGGCCACCTTCGGCCAAGAGGGCCTGATCTCCATGGTTGGTAAGATCAGCGAGTACCTCCCCGGTTTCCGCATTGCGGACTAGGGTACCTAGTGGAACTTTGAGGATGATATCTTCACCATAAGGGCCATGGCATTGGCGACCCGCACCAGCTTCACCATGCTTGGCGCTATAGACTCGACGGCCACGAAATTTAACCAAGGTATTGAGGCCTTCGTCAGCTTGAAGGAAGACGTTTCCGCCATCTCCGCCATCGCCGCCGTCAGGGCCACCAAAGGGGATAAATTTCTCCCGGCGGAAGCTCACGCTGCCGTTGCCGCCGTTGCCGGAATTAATTGTTATTTTTACTTCGTCTATAAATCGCATAGCTGTCTTATTAGCATAAAAAAAGGGGGAATTTTGAGATTCCCCCTTTAATTGAAAAATTTATTGGTTCAGGACTAACCTTGAACGATAGAAATAACTTTTGTGGTTTTGTTATAGTGTGAAAACTTAACAAATCCCTCAGAAGTAGCGAAAAGAGTAAAATCTCTTCCCATTCCTACGCCTTCACCTGCGTGAAATTTAGTACCTTTTTGGCGAACAATGATATTCCCAGGAATAACTTTTTCTCCACCATATTTTTTTACACCACGCATTTTTGGGTTCGAATCACGTCCGTTACTAGTCGAACCACCTGCTTTCTTATGTGCCATGAATGACTCCTAATTTCTTAATTAATTATAAAAACTTTTTAGCATTTTTAGATTCAGCATCGATCTTAGCTGTACTACCATTTCCATCATTGATCTCAGTGATCAAGAGAGAAGTATACTGCTGACGATGGCCATTTTTTCTTCTCGAAAGGCCTGGCTTTCTCTTAAAAATGATAATCTTACGTGAACGATCATGCTTGATAACTTTAGCCGTTACTTTAGCACCATTAACAGTAGGAAGACCTACATGAGTGTTTTCGCCTCCAACAAAAAGAACAGAGTCGAATTCAACATTTGTTCCAGCTTCGTCCTTTAGCTTTTCAACGTCAATAACATCTCCAGCTTGAACACGGTACTGATGACCGGCAATCTCAACTACACTATACATACGATGTCTCCTTTGTTTTAAACAACAAAATGAGGGGGTCTCTCGTTGGGAGAAGACTCTTGGCCCACACTTTAGTTGTGCATCGAATTTAGCCTAGATATGATTTTTTTGGCCCCTTGTCAATATCTGGTTGTAATCTTAATCATTTAGAAAAATTTAACAGGGTATTTTTTGAATTGCCCACCAGTAATTTCAGCGTGTTACCTGATTAGCGTCCTGAAGACCTTTGGCTAAAGGTTTTTTGGGGGGTTCCGAAGGGTAAATGAGGAGTTATAAGGATGGAAATCAAAAATTTAGAAGACCATTGCTTTTTTCAATATATGCCGGAGGCAAATCTGCCGGTCTATCTGCGTATTAATGTCAATCAATTTAATGGAGACTTTCTGACTCTCTTAAACCAAATGCAATTCAAAGAGGTTGTAAAAAGTGACAACCATAAGGTTATCAAAGCGCTAGAATCAACTCCTCATGCTCGCGTGCTCAATATCAAAGAGGCAACCCCCGCTGTTGCCAAGCAAATCGGAGAGGCCCACGATAGTGATACCTATGGCCTTGAAAGTGTCAGCAAGGGCCGTGGATATCGCATTTATCGCTTTAAGGGCGAGGCGATGATGATCTATTCTGACAGGGCAACGGAATGGGAAATGGGCTGTTTTTTTGATTTTGGCTCTATTGATCAGTCTCAAAAATATACGATGATTCTCAATCGCTATCTCACCTTTGCCCTGGCGCCTTTGGGCGTGATTGGTTTTTGGGGAGTACCGGTTGATGAGGGTATTGTCGTTATGAATGCGAGAGCATCAAAGGGTGAAGCTGTATTTGTCGATATTCGTGAACGGAGAGTTCTGGCAGCGGATGGTTTAGAGAAAATAAAAGGGCGTTTCAAAGTTCTACGCCTTGATCCCATATTGAAAAATAAAAACGTGCGGATGACCGGGCCTGAATTATTGAGCTTTTTAAGTGTGAATACCTCCTATCTCGATATTGAGGGACTTAATCGCTCCATTAGACAAATGATCCAAACCATCTCGGTAATGCTCGAGGGAGTCATTTATCCCGCAGAAAGTTTTAAGCCCCGCACGGACCTATCACTCCCTTAAAAAACAAGATCTTGCCAAGTGTGACGATTAATGTCACGCTTGTAGCATGAACACTCCAATTATCGATATTGATCCAGTTATCTTTAGTATTGACTCCTTAGGCCTTCAAGTCCGCTGGTATGGGTTTATGTATGTCCTAGGTTTTATCGTGGCAGGTTTTCTCGTTAAGAACCTCGTTCGGCGAAAATTTTTTAAGATTCCGGAAGAGAAAATTGATTCCTTCATCACCACAATTATCATCTGTATGTTTATTGGGGCGCGGACGGTTTATGTTTTTGTCTATAATTGGGATTATTACTCCAATCATTTGGGCGAATTCTTTGCGGTTTGGCAGGGGGGTCTTAGTTTCCATGGGGCGGTTTTAGGTATGCTCTTTGCGGGTTGGTATTTCGCTCGTAAAAATAAAATTTATTGGTCTCAGGCGATGGATGTTATGGCCTTGGGCGGGGGTCCTGGGCTGTTCTTTGGCCGTATGGGGAATCTCATTAATGGTGAATTATATGGACGTATTACCGACAGTCCTTTTGGTGTTATTTTTCCTCAAGGTGGGCCTTATCCACGTCATCCCAGCCAAATTTATGAAGGGGTAATGGAGGGAATTGTACTGACCATTATTTTATGGGTGATGGTGCGCAAGGTGAAATATTACGGCCAGATTGGGGCGACGTTTCTTATTGGCTATGGCGTCTTTCGCTATATAATCGAATTTTTCCGCGAAGCCGATTCTCAATTGGGATATTATTTCGGTGGAACAACAACCATGGGCCAAATTCTTTGTATGATTATGGTCTTGGCGGGAATCCTTCATTTTTATTTT
>JBFGZE010000131.1:0-4787 GCA_041586955.1 Bacteriovoracaceae bacterium | reverse complement strand
TATGATGTAAAACAAATTATCCCTGGAACTCCAATGGAACCGAACGAAGAAAATAAAACATCAATGCCCAGCGTTGAGAGGACTAAGGAAAACATCACCCGTGACCAAATCCTCATTCCACCCAACGACGTTGAAAACGGTGTCCTCACTTCTAAAGCACCTCGTCTTGATCTTCACGCCCATAAAACTATCGGTGGTGGCTATGACAAAACCTCAGGCCTTGGCCAATCACGCCCAGCAGGTGGTTCACTGACCTTTAAAACTGCCAGGAGAATTGCCAGAGAGTCCAGTTTGCTTGCCGCTATTGTTGCCAGGCGTGAATTTCAAATGCGTATGATCTCTAAAAAATGGAAATTTGAGGGCGACCTCGGGTTTCGCATTGTTCACGAGAGACATCACGACTATGGTTTTAAAGTCGAAGAGGGCTTTAAAAACCTCGCCTATGAAATGGAAAATAAGATCATGGTGCCCTGGCCAGCGCAAAGAATAGGCGGCCAAACTTTACCACCGCTTGAACCTAATTTTTCCGGCTTCTGCTCAAAATACATTAAGGATTTAATGATTCTCAATCGTCCCTGTGTTGAAATTGGTCGTGCCAGAAATGGAAAACCTATTGCCTTTGGTATGCTCGACGGTGCAAATATTTTACCGACTCATGAGGGCATCAAGTTTTTAACTAATCCACTGACGCAGAAAAAAGACATCACAAACATTGAAAGAGGCAGTGCCGAATACTCAAAAGTGATGGAGGCATTATCTAACGAATATCAAATTGACAACCTCGTCGATGAGACAGAATTTGTTTTTGTCCAGCGTGGTATTCCAATTTGTGGTTATAAGTACGATCAAATCATGGTCAGGCCAATCTTTCCTTCTACTGAGACTGGTTTCTTTGGCTATCCACCCTCAATGCTTGAAAACGCTATCAATATGATATTAGCAGACCTCCAGGCAATGTCTTATGAATTATCTTATTTTGAATACGGCACAATGATCGACACTGTTTTAGGTATAGTTGGAAATTATGGCGATGGCCATATAGAAGAGATCGTCAAGCATCTAAAAGACAATCACTCCGGTAGTGGCAATGCTCACAAAACCCCTGTTTTGCCTATGAGAACAGGTGACGATATTAAAACCTTTAATCTTAAAGGCAGTAATAATGATATTCGTTTTGGCGAACTTCTAACCCTGATCACCGCTCGAACGTGTGCCATCTTTGGCATGAACCCTGAAGAAATCAATGTCATCAATCGTGCAGGGGGTAGTGGGACACAATTCAACGGCAATCGCTCTGCCGAACTCAGAGAGAACAAGGAAGAAGGTCTATTCACTGTTCGCAGCGAAGTTAAAAACTGCCTTGATGATATTCTTAAAGAGATTGATCCCGATCTTTGTTTTGAATGGTGGGGCCTAAATGGTGAACAAGATGACAGGCGCAAAGAGGATATTCGCAAAGACCTGAGTGCCGGAAAAATATCTATTCGTGAGGCCCGTTTAATGGATGGTAAAGAACCAGTACCAGAGAACATGGAAGATGAAGATGTTGATGTATTTCTCAATCCTCAAGCGGTTCAACTCAAGGCACAAAAAGAGCAAGCTAAAATGCAAGCAGAAATGGCGGCCAACCCAGACGGCCCTCCAGGTGAAGAGGGGGATGGTGACGACGAAGGGCCTGATTTTCGCAGCGAAGGTGACGACGATTTTGAGTCGCCTGATTTTGGTGATGACGACAATGATGATGACTTCGATTTAGAGTCATTCGCATAACAAGAATAAAATACAATTAGCGAGAGTTTATAACGATGATTAAAACATTAGTATTAATTTTAAATTTAGCAGACCTCAACTATTGCAAAGGTTTTCATAGTGAATATACCGCCCACACTTGCATTGAGATCGTTCACCAATGCTTACATGTCAAAGAGTTCGACTACTGCATAGAAGAAGTCAGTCTTTGCGTTTCAGACGGTGAGCGTGTTGACTTTTGTTTTCAATCTTTATTCAGTGAGGATAGGTCTAATGAGCTTTTTCAATAAACGCCCTCGCACGTCTAGGTCTAATCAATTTCAAGATGTTGATCATTTCCCTCCTGAAATATCTGACAAGGAAAAGCGCAAAAGAAGATTCGAGGGCAAAAAGAAATCTAAAAAAAATAATTATAGCACCTTAAACGATAGGTCATGCGTCGTTTGCTTTAAGCTCATCTCTTCATGCTCATGTAAACCAAATGGATATAGGCAATGAAAATCGAAACCTGGACAGCTAAATTTTTTCCGCATTTTGCCAGCGATATAAAAGGCCATATAGGAAATTATCTCGCCAATGAGGATGACATAGATGAGTTAACTCGCTCTATTATGACTAGTTTCAAAGAACGACTTCAGCAAAGAAAAGAAAAGGAAAAGACGCAGGGCTATATTGAATACCCCAAGACTATTGAAAATATAAAGTCCCTCTCTAACGATAGGGTTAAGCAGCTTTATCTTTTTCTGCCCAATCCTGTTAATCAAAACCAAGTTAATATCTTGTCTGCGGTCAGGCGTGAAATGGTTAAGAGAGGTATTTGAGGTGGTGGACAGCGAAGTAAAAATCGTGAGTGATGAGTTGAATGATCTTCACTTTCTCGAAGCGATTAGACGATTTACTGGTGCTGAAATCAATCTTGATGAATACCGTAACCCCAAAAGCTTTATTGCCTCTATGTGGTCAGATAAAAGGTTTTTCTTTGACTATGCCTTGTCTTTATCTCGTGAGGAAATTTCCAGCATCATAGATATGGGTGAGGCCGCAATACTAAATGATGCTAAAAAGATAATGCTACTTGAAGAAGAAATAAAAAAACTCAAAGAGCGAGTAAAGGAATTAGAATGATGAATTTCTCTTTTGACTTTTTTAAAGCTAAAGCAAAACCCATTGGTACTGTCACTGGTAATTATAAAAAAATCTCTGATAAAAAATGGAAATATATTGGTCGAGGTCAACAAGGGCACGTCTACGACACAGGTGATGGGCACGTTGTTAAAGTTTCCAAGCGAGAATATAAAGATGACACCTCAAGGGAGGCCAAAATGTCAGGGCACCCCGAGGGCGATAAGCGCACCCACCAACAAGCACGAAACGAAATTATAAAAGAGTCAAAAATCATTGATGCCATCTCTTCAAGTCCCTTGGCACCTAAAAAGGTTGGGACGTGGCGCAAAGGAAAAAATGTTTTTATGGTGCGTGAGAACCTCACGCCGCTATTTAATGGTGCTGGAGGTGATTTCTCAGTCACTCACAAGCTCTCAGTCAAAGAACTTGATAAAGTCAGGGACGAGTTGGTCGCAATGCACGAGAGAGGCATTGAGACTGGTGATATTATTCAGCTCGGTAAGGATAAAGAGGGCAATGTAAAGCTTTTAGACCTTGGAGGGTTTAAGGATGTGCGAGAAAAAAGAAAACAATTTGCTGAAAAACATGGTGCCGACATCGCCAAAATATCTGCACCAGAAAGTGGTTCAACCACCTTCACTGAGCTTAGAAGGCTTTATAAAGATCATTTAGGCGATCAGTACAGAGAAAACCAGCACTTCTCCACGACCTATCTCAAGCAGATAATTAAAAAGAGTAAAGAGGAAATCGCAAGAGGCGTTGATGGTGTTATTCTCGAAATACATCAAGAAAAAATCAAAGATTTTGAGTCGGAGCTTAAGGCCAGAAAAGAAAAATCCGACCTCGTAAAACCTATTGAAAAATCAAGAATAAACTTTCTTGACCTCTTTAAAGGAAAAAAACTACCTGCCGGCCATATCTCCACCCGTAAAGATGGAAGTCGCTGGCGTAAAGTCAGTGATGGAAAATGGGTTGAAGTAAAAAACGCCAAAGAAAAGGCCAAAAAGACTTCTACTTCATCGACAAAAGTTTCCAAAGACTGGCATAAAGGGCTACCGAAAAATGATAGCGTTAAGGGCACCGTTCTTGTCACTAAATCCGGTCGAAAGTATTTTATTAAGGGTTATGATAAAGAAGAAAAAGTCTGGTATGGTGTCCCTCATGCTGATCGCAACAATAAAAATGCTGAAGAATTGGCGTTTGACACAGGTGATGCCTTTGCTATTGAGAAACCTCAAAACAAGGCCCCCAAGATCACGCCAAAGGACACCCCCAGGGCAGAGGCAGAAGAAAGCACTAAGGAAAACGAGCAAGACTATGACTTCGCACGAGAGTCGAAATTTGACAACATGGGTGAGGACTTAAAAGGTTCTGCTAGGCATAAACGAAACGCCTACAAATCATTTGATGAGATTAATGAGGATGGGCGTGGTGTTGAATTAATTACTCGAAGTCAACTTCTCAAGATGCACCCTATTGATGTTATGAATGGCATTAATGAAACAAATCACTCGTCACGCCTAATTGCACACCTCATGATTAATAAATTTCCGGCAAAACCAAAACTACCGAAGTATAAAGATGCAAATGATCCAGAAGTCAAAAAAGAATTAGAGAGCTATTACAATACCTTTATCGAGTATAAAAGTTTTATCGAGGAAACGGTCAAGAGTTATCACGCCCCGATGGACTTCATTAAGGTAGTGCGAGATAAGGTAAAAGAAATCATACACGAAAGAAGAAAGACCTCTCGCTATGATCGCCAAGCTAATAATATTATATCTCTTCATAACAATGTTTTAACAAGCAGTGTTCATCGTGCAAAATCAAATGCTGTCATTTACGAATATGGTAATTATCTAAGGCTATTTAAAGAGAAGTTTCCCGATAGCGATGAGTTTTCTAAAGAAGGC
>JBFGZE010000130.1:0-4916 GCA_041586955.1 Bacteriovoracaceae bacterium | reverse complement strand
TAGAAAGAGATAGTCCAAGACCAGTTCCATCCTGCGGACCTTTAGTTGTAAAAAAAGTGTGAAAAATATTAACCATATTCTCAGGTTTGATACCACACCCGTTATCAGAAAGCTTGATGATCACAGTTGTAGCCTCTTTTGTCACCATAATCTCAATCTTATTGCGTTCTATTTCTTTATATTTTAAGGCCTGAGTCGCATTCATAATTAAATTAATAAATGTTTGTGCTAATTTATCCTGATTCCCGAAAACAAAAACATTCTCGTCATAATAGTCTGTACTAATAAATACAACATGCTTTGTTTCCCCAAAGGTAAGTCCTTTGGCCATTTCTATGGCGTTAATAAGATTAAATTTTTCTTCTACTTTTGTACTAGAGCAGGACTTAGAATATTGGCTAAGCTCCTTGACTAAAGCTGCTATTCGATCTAATGATTTCTCGGCATCTTCAACGTATTGTTCATTATACTGTTTTTTTCTTTTTAATAATCGAAGTGATAGTTTTGCAATTGTTAAAGGATTATTCACTTCGTGTGCCATACCGGAGGCAAGGACAAGTAAAGACCCCATTTGAGAATTGATTTGATTTTGTTTTTCAATCATTGAAACTTCTGTTACATCTCGTATGATAAATAAGTGATTTCCTTTGAACCTTTTTCTAATGATTTCAAACACACTTTGAGAGGAAAAGGTGTAGTGTTCTTTTATATAGTCGGCCTCATCTCGAATCATTTTAATAAGGTCGGCGAATAATTTATGGCCAGGTTCCAATTTAATGTTTTTAATTCCTAATGACTTCAGTAAAAGAACTCCATCCTGCTTCCAGCTGGTAGGAATCTCCCAATCAATAATGACTCCCTCTTCAGATATAAGCATTCTCATGTCAGGTAATGCCTGAAATAAGGAAGTTAAATATGCCTTTCTATACATTGATGCAAATGAATATAGCAATGAACGTTTAATCAAGTCTGGGGTCAACTCACTCTTAATCAAATAATCAGAGAAGCCCATTTGTAATGCATCTTTATCAATGTCTTCATTACCTATTCCGGTTAATAAAAGACATGGAGTGTTTTCTAAAAGTTTTTTATTTTCTAGATAGTAATCCGTTGAATTAATCATTCCGACTAAATAATCAAAGATTATAATATCAAAATCACTTATGTTAATGGAACCGGAGAGATCATCAATATTTAAACAATGGGTAATTGAGCACCTCAGTCCAGACTTCTCAATTAATGACTTCAATATTAAAAAATCATCTTCATCATCTTCGACGTATAATATTTTAAATTTACGATCAAGAAAATCTTCCACGGTTATTCCTTTTTTTCCGGTATCTCGACAATTTCAATCCAGAATTTGCCTAATACACTAACGACATCGACCATTCGTTCAAAAGTGACAGGCTTACGGATATAACAATTACACCCTAAATCGTAAGTATGAATGATATCCTCTTCAGCTTTTGAGGTCGTCAAAATAACAATCGGAATATGCCTGAGGTTTGGATCTTCTTTTATTGTTTTCAAGGCCTCGCGACCATCCATTTTTGGCATATTTAAATCGAGTAAAACAAACCCCACGCGGGGTACTTTTTGTCCAGAGTACTGTCCCTCACATCTCAAATAGTCCAGTAGCTCCTGGCCATCATACAAGCTTACAAATTCATTTTTGACTTTAGCGTTACGAAGTGCTTTCTTGGCAAGTAATTGATCATCATCATCATCGTCGGCCATAATGATCAGAACACTCTCATCTTCGGTTAAAATCATTTTCCCCCCCATGCTCTTTTGAACATTTATTATATCTGCATTTGCTTCAACGGTAATGTAATAATAAAGTCACTGCCTTTTCCTAGCTCACTAACAACCCTGAGTGATCCATTATGTCTTTCGACTATTTTTTTACAAATCGCAAGGCCAATTCCCGTCCCCTCATATTCATTGCGTTTATGAAGTCTTTTAAAAACGTCAAATATTTTGTCAGCATACTTTTGTTCAAAACCTATGCAATTGTCTTGGAAATGTATTTCGACGTTTTGATTTTGACTTTTATTCTCTAGAGATGCGAATATTTTAATTCTTGGTGCTTCATCTTTTTTTCTATAATTTAAAGCATTTCCAATTAGATTTTGAAAAAGTTGTTTTATTTGTTTACCATCAACCATGATGTCAGGGAGACTCCCAATATCAAGGCTTGCATCACACTCCCTGATCTTTAACTCAAATATATCGATTACTTCTAATAATAAGTCATTAAGAGATTCTAGTTTAAACGATTCTTGATTCGTTCTCACCCGAGAAAAGGTAAGTAGATCATTAATTAACGTTTGCATTCTATCTGCGGAATTATCAATTTTATTAATATATAAAACTTCTTCTTCGGTAAGATTGGTTTTTATCCCCTCAAACAATAATGTTAAAAAGGAGCGTATTTTTCTCAAAGGCTCCTGAAGATCATGGGAGGCAATATAGGCGAATTGAGATAACTCATCATTACTCCGTTTCAATTCTTCAGTATTTTTCCGCTCAAGAGAGACATCTCGAATGATTGCCATGACATCATCCCCAAGAGGAGAAAGGGCAATATCGACAGCAATAAGAGAACCATCTTTTCTTTGGCCTGATATATTAAGCCCTGACCCCATCCCTCGTGGCCCAGGATTATCAAAAAAACTTTTGACTTGAGAGGGGTGCTTCTTTTTAAATTCATCGGGAACAAGGATTTCTACTCTTTGAGATATCAGTTCCTCTTTTTTATATTGGAAAATCTCTTCAACCTTCGGATTGGCCCGAGTTATAATTCCATTTTTATTAACCACAAGAATACCATCTGGAGCATGGTTAAATATTTGAAAATCAGCGTTTGGCATATACGTTCCTCAATACTCTTGAGTAAATGATAACCGATGAAATCAAATATTCATAATGATAGAAGATAAGACACAGAAATGCCTATCATGCTTATTAATGAATTTAATAATAAAAATTTAGAACCAAATTATTGAAGATTAAAGGGGCCAGATCCAACAATAGTTTTTGAATGAACAGACATCGTTTAGGTTTATTAATTTTAAACTTAACAAAATTATGGTTTGAATGATTTAACTAAACTTGGTCTTAAAAAAGGATGTTTTCAATAAATCTAAGTTGCTCCTGATTTAATTCAAAATCATTGATTTCTAAATCTTCTTTCATGTGCTGAACTTTACTGGTGCCAGTCAGTGGAATCATTCCTACTTGGATAGCGAATCGAAAAATAATTTGCGCAGGTGCTTTTCCAAAATGGACGGCCATACTCTCTATGCGGGGATCATGTAAAACAATTGAATTTGCTGTCAGTAAGGAAAAGCCTTGATAGGCAATATGATGCTTTTGGCATATCTCGCGAGTTTCACGATCCCAGCCGTGGCTGGCAAAGCAGCGGTTTTGAACAAACATGGGCTTAACTTCAACCTCATCTAAAAACATTTCTAATTGCCGTGGTGTAAAATTACTGACTCCAATTTTTAAGGCCTTACCTGAATGATAAAGCTCTTCCATGGCCTCCCATATCACCAGATCTTCCACGACAACACTTGTGGAGGTATGTGGGCCATGAAGCAGATAAGAGTCTAAGTAATTTGTTTTTAAATTAGTAAGGGATTGTTGGAAAGATTGTCTTAATTGGGTTTTTAAATCTGCGTTAAGGTCATAGGGAATGCGGTAATCTTGACCAGCAGGGAGAGTGAATTTTGATTGAAGAAAAAGTTGATGTCGTTTAAAACCAAGTCGCTCCGCCGCTAATAACCCCTCACCTACCAACGCTTCGTTATAATGTTTAGGTTGGCCAGCGGTATCTATCGCGCGAAATCCCGCCAAAATAGCACTTTCTACTAACTCGGCCGTCATTTCTTCTTTCCAGGCCGTTCCATAAATAAATGTAGGAATATTGGGAGTAGACATATAAAAACTCCTTACGGTGAAAAAGACGTTTACGACATGCGAAGTTTATCAAATCTCATAATTTTCTACAAGAAAGGTCTATCATGGTTTTTTTTCCGGGGATTGGGCGACCAGATCCACCGATTAGAGGCCTTGAGGAGGATATTTGAATTCTTTACATTGATGTTGCGGTGCATTACTAGTATTGATATATACTCCTTACAATTCAAATTGGAGTAACAATGAAGAAGGTTATTTGTGGATTGACATTATTAGTATCCCTTTCGTCCCAGGCAGAATGGTTTTATAATTGTAGAGCGGACTTAAAAGATAAGGGGTATTCCTCACGCCATTTTAAACATTGTAAAGGTGTTGACAATTTCTGCGCTAAGACGCTCTTAAATTACGGCCTTGCACCACGGGACCTTCAATATTGCGTTGGCGATCTCGAGCGTAATTGTGTGTTAGATATTGTTACAGGTGGCCAGGCCGCCCAAAATCTCACAAAATGTAAAGAAAACTATAAATAGACTGAATCATAAGCAAGAAGGGCCGTCACATGGGCCAAAATCACTTGTGGAACACCTCGCTCCTGTGCAGCCTGGCCCTGGTGATGCTTCGCTATACTTCGCGCCAGGTACGGTACTAGGGTCAATGGCCGCTGATGTCTGAGTGGCCGTACAAACGATTCCACCAGAGCTAATTCCTTGCATGACATAGCCGTTTTGACAAACTCCGAAAGGGGATGCGCCGCCAGTACTCAAAAATTCTCGCACAGACGATTGATCTACTCTAGAAATACAGCGTTCAATTTTTTTGTTGGAGGGGTTGTTTTTTAGAACTAAGGGTATAACGGCGGCCTTATTGCAGACCTTTTTTCTCATGAATTAAGGTGAGGAGCATCCGCCGTAAAGGCTCGGCCGCACCCCATAATAATTGATCGCCGACAGTGAAAACATTAAGATACTCATTCCCCAAATTCATTTTAC
>JBFGZE010000129.1:0-5045 GCA_041586955.1 Bacteriovoracaceae bacterium | reverse complement strand
GAACCAGAATCGTTCTCGCCTTTACCAAACTTTGTGCCAATTGTTTTAACAATCTCTTGAGATACTTCTTGTGATAACATCAAATTCTCCTTAGTCACCAATATCCGAGAGAGAAAATTATTTTTCCCACCCAGAAAAAGGTCGATTCTTTTTGTGCGGCACTTTATCGAATAAAGTCGGACATGTAAACCTTTAAATTCTTGAGTAACCTTTCTTCAATTTGGCGAATTCGCTCCCGCGTTACCCCATAATCGTCAGCAATACTCTGCAAAGAGGATGGAACTTCGCTAAGTAGCCGTTTTTTGAATATTTCCTGGTCTCGCTCTTTTAGGCCTGCAAGAAAATCACCGAGGTTTTCTTTAAGAATTTCAAGCCCTTGATGATCAGCGAGCACCTCTTCAACCGGAGACGCCTCATCTGACAGAAAATCACCAAGCGTGCTGCCAAGGCCATCGCTACTCAGCGGTGTATCAACACTAACTTCACCACCTGTTGGAGATAGGCGTTGCTCCATGACGGCCACGGCCTTCTCCGATACCCCCAGGTTCTCAGAGATCAGTTTATGGTCAGGTTGAATCCCCATTTGATGCAGCCGCTCTTTTTCACGCATTAGATTATAAAAAAGCTTTTTTTGCTCTTTAGTCGTCCCAATCTTAACCAAACGAAAATTATCGAGAAGGAATTTGAGAATATAACTGCGAATCCACCAGCTGGCATAATAGGAAAGCTTGGCGCCTTTATCACCGTCGTATTTAGAGACCGCCTTCATTAGGCCGACATTCCCCTCTTGAATTAAATCCATAACATTTTGCCAGGCAGTTTTATACTCCATTGCGATCTTCACCACTAAACGGAGGTTATGTACAACTAACTTCTTGGCGACTTTTATATCACCAGTTTCAGCAAGCGCTTTGGTTAGGGCCTTCTCTTGCTCTAATGATAATAATTCGTAGCGGCCAATCTCTTGGAGGTAAGTTTGAAGGGCATCCTGTTGTCCCTTCTTATCAAGATCTTTGTCAGGGATAAGGGCAGGTAATAGTTTAGAGTCAAGTAAAGGGTCTTCTTGATTGGCAAGCATCTGCTCCTCTTCTTCGATAGGAATCAATGCTTTCTCATCTTCTTTTATGGGAAGGGGTTCAAGAATAGTAGGGTTTTTGACTTTTTTGACCATAAATTAGAAACAACTCACTCTCATTGGCGCCTAAAACACATCATAACTGAAAATTACGTAATTTGCCTATCTTTTGGGATCGCTCTTTATTACCATTTTGGACTTTATGGATATAATTAAGGTATTTCAAGGCGAAGGGCGCATAATGGAAATAAATTGGTACCTGATAATCTCCCGCCCCGGCCAAGTCAAAAGATTGACCAAAAGACTCCACTTGCAATAACAACTCCTTTACTAAAAAGGAGGACATACCTAACTTCCATGGCGGAATCTCAAAAACTTTTTGCGCTTGCTCGACCTTCGGATCAACCACTGCGAGCCAGCGTTGCTTAATTCTCCTACGAAGAGATGTTCTTTCCGCTTCTTCCATTTGCGACATATTTTTAAATTGAGAGAAAGTCCATGCCAACAGCCTCTTCTTCAAAGTTAAATTCCAGTTCAAGGTTATTTTCCCGCGTAAATCTACCATCTGATCAAACTCACCTAAATTGACATCAAAATGCAGACTCATTTGAGACTTATCCCTTTTGGGGAAATAATCCAAGCTCAGTAATTTCAATGTTAAGCTTTCCTCATAGAAAAAATTCTCATTCGTTCGTGCCATTTCTGCCAGGGACCAGTTATTCCAATGCTCTTTAATCGCCATCATGAAGGTTTCTTTACCGTCCTCAAAGGTTTCACCCCAAGAAAAAAAATCTGGGACTCCCGTCGCTAAGGAAAGCATATGGGAAACCAAAAAATTTTGATGGTCTAGTGATAAGTTATCAACCCATTTTTTGATTTTGTTTGATGGATCTTTTAAATTAAACCAAATATTCCGAAACTCGTGACAATAGAGGCGATTAAAATCATCTTCAATAGAACGACTGCCGAAGCTGCGCGGAAATTTATTGATAAAGACAACTTTCTTGGTTTGACGACAAATCAATCCATTACAATCAAAATAAAGACCTTTCTTAGCGTCCACTCGATAAGGTCGCTTGGTGTTTAAATCATAGGCCATTTGATGACCAAAAACGACGCGAGATAAAAAGCTCATGATAATTGGGTTGCGTAGAAAAGGTGTCAGCATTCGGGGATTATCAACTTGATTCCCCCACGAACAAAAAGACTTAAAGAGCTCGATGCTATAATTAAATTGCCGAGAATACACTTCATCCTCCTCCAGACGTAATGGTAATTGCGCCGGGAAGAGAGGATTCTCCTTAATCTGAGGCAGGCGAAAAATATTTTTTGAATCATATTGTGCGACTAAATATTTTTTGATTTGGCGGACAGACATTAAGGTTATATTCTGACTGCAATAACCACCTACCAATGAATCAGCAAGGTTTTGAAACTCCTTCTTCTCCCAATTCAATTGACGTGCGAGAGTTCCCATGGAACGCATGGCCAAGTCCAATCCTACATACTGTAAACTTGTCATGACAACACGTTTGGCCGTTTCCTTATCATAATAGGAGGGATACCGAATAGCAGTAGTCTCCTTACAGGCGCGATTATAATTATCACCCTCTTCGTAATACCCACGGAAAATACCAAGAGCGCGTAAATGGTCTCGCTTCCCGAGCAAACTCTGAGATTGTTGAAATACATAATTAATGGGATCGTTTTCTTCTTGGGTATATTGCTGACTAAAATCTCCAAGAAGCAAACTCTCCAATGGGATCATCGCCATCAATTGAATAGGCAAAAGTATTAAAAAGAGAATAATTCCTTTATTCATAATAGAGTCCTCTATTGTTCTTATCGTCAAATTGGCATCTTGGGTTGGCCCTGGCCTCACTTCTGGCAGAAATTGCCCCTCTGTTCCATCAGAGGGATCTATTTTGGGAAAGATTCCTAAACATCCGAAAATGAGATGAGATGAAAATACTAATCATAGTTACCCTCATTTTTTTCACTGGCATTTGCGTGGCCAAAAGTCAGCATGATTGGATGTATTATACAATCGATGAAATCGAAGCATTAAAAATCACTGCCGAAAAGAAAGAGCGCCTTAAAGATATGAAGTATCTCTCTTGGGCCAAAAGATTTTTATTAAATGGTGATACCTCAATGGCCAAGGTTTATCTCAATAAAATATTCGATAAAGAAACGAAGGTACTCCCACTTAAACGGCGCTACCAAGCGATTATTAGCTTCATTGAAGGTAATTATGAACATAGTTATCAATTAATCGATACCGAATATTTCAATCATAGCAGTCGTTATAAGGATACATGCCCTCTCAAAATCATGAATCTTTTGGCAATGAAACGACCTGCCCAATTTTCACAGGAAGTGAGGCACTGTAAAAAGATTAATGAACAGTTCTCAGAAACTGATTTTCTTTGGCCGACATATATGACTTATATTAAAAATAATGCCAAAGATTTTTTAGCAGGAGAAAGTATCGGTAAAATGCGAGACATTTTAACCTCAAAGGATAGTATCAAGCTATGGATTAAAACGGGGCTCTATATTAATCAAGAAAAGAAACTCATCCCTTATATTCTTGAAATGTCAGAGGATTTGTTTAAGTCAAAATCAGTACGAGAATTATTAGGAATCACCTTTTACCGCCAGGGGAAAATCGAAAAGGCACTTAATTTTGTGGAAGACATTGATGGCCCGAACGCCGAAAATCTCAAAGCGGCCATTGAAATTAATAAACGCCAATATGAATTAGCGTTTGGCCATTTGCAATTAGCACTTAGAAGGAAAAAAAACTCATTCAATGCCCTCTCTCGGATTGTCCCCGTTGCCCTTTACCTAGGTCAATTCAAAGAAGGAATTAAATATTTAGAGCAAATTGAAAATACACGGAGTTTAGACCCTAAAGTGATGATGCTAAAATTGGCCTTTCATCTTCTCAATAATGATATTCCTAAGGCCCAGCTTCAACTTAATATGCTTGATGCCTATTTCGTCGGTCAATTCCCTCTTCATATCGAGCAAATGAAAACGATGATTGGTTTGGCCAAATTTGATAACCAAGAATTTATTGAAGGTGCCAGTCGCTCTTGTCAAAAGAATGACGGACTAGGATGCTATCTACTCATGCAAAGTATGATTTGGGAAAACCTTGGCAAAACGCTGAATCGCAAAGAATCCATTCAAGGCAATGAATTAACAAATCTAGATGATTATAAAGAGAAAAGGGACTATACGCCAATCGATGAGCCGTTATTATTGGATCAAAGAGATATTGAAGAAATGGATGAACAATTTATTGTCATCCGTTAGCCCAATTATTTAATTTTTTGATATTCTAAAAGACGCTTTTCAGTGGCGACCTTATCATAACGCCGAGAAATCATTTGAAAGAGGCTACCACCTTTTTGACCAACAGAACTCGTTTCTCTGAAATTAACCACGCCACCTTTTTTATTCTTCCCTTTCTGAAATAATTTATCAAAAGGGTTTTTAACAATTTTATTACCGCGGCTCCGTCGCGCCCCATTAGAGTATGCCAAAGATCCGCCGCCGCCACCTTTATAACCTTTTCCCATACTTTGACCTGCCACCGATGCCGCAGATCGTTTTCGGCCACTTCTGCCGCCACCACCGCCACCGGAGACACCGGGTGCCGTCAGCTTCCCACCGGCCTTTCCTCCCCCAGCATTAGCACCTTTTGCTCCTCTTTTAATACCGGCCATACCTGGACCGCTACCTTCAAAACCACGTTTTTTACCAACACCTTGAACAACACTACCTATCGACTTAATAGGATTTCTATCACTTGGATTGACTCCATCACCGGCCGCCCCTTCTCCTTCAACTTCTCCAGCTTCAACTGAGCCTGGCTCAGTCGCATAACCACTTGGCGAAATCGAAAAGGTATTACCACCGTAGGCACCATACTGACGGCCCATACTACTACAGCCTTTAG
>JBFGZE010000128.1:0-5544 GCA_041586955.1 Bacteriovoracaceae bacterium | reverse complement strand
TTTTTTTATAAAATATTTTATCAAAAATGCCTGCACTGATATTATTAATTTTAAGAGTGTATAATGCTTCATCAGCGACATTCCCAAAAGTTAACAACGAATCTTGCCCTTTAGTTAGCTGATCCGGAGCTATCCAGTCAATCAACTCTCTATAGAGACCTAAAACTTCTTCCGTTGCCATTCTTGGTGGTGACAGCTCTGTATTCACATACTCCTTAAAAAGGAAACTCACTCCGTTGTGCGTCGAACTGGACTCTTCAATACTCATACAATATCCTTATATGATAAAATACTACTTATGTTTGTTTAATAAAAATTCTATTGTATCCATGATTACAGCTTTAACCTTATCATGCATTTCTTCTACTTCATCAGGCGTATAATAAAAAAACATATCAATAGGATTACAGATATATTTCGCAGGAATCTTATTTAAAGCCAAGCAAGCAATGTCATCCCAATACGACTCAGGAATATTATTATACTCTCCAGAAAGAGACATCATTTGTATCTGCTCACGTAAAATACTTTCATTCAAATTAATAACAGTTTCGCCAACACCCGACATAAAAAATCCTTTTAACTTAAAACAGAACATTTTAATTATACAAAAAAGAGCTGCTATGTGCAGCTCCTTTTTTAATAACCGGAGAGAATTCCAATTCAAATCACCAAGAAATCAGTGGACGTAGCTCATTTTTATTTCCATCAAAAGGGCATTAATTAATAGTAATTACTCTTGGCATCTTTTCTTCGGGAATCAATTCTTTGAGCCTTACCCGAAGCACCCCTTCATCAAGCTGGGCTTCTTGCACTTCCATATGATCACTTAGCATAAATTTTAAATCGAATGCCTTTCGGCTAATCCCACGATGGATATACGTAACTGGCAAGTCAGCATCCTGACAATCATTTCCTTCCTCATCACCAGCCCCTTTACCTGAGTAGGAAATGGACAAGATCTGGTCATTAAGATGGATTTCAATATCTTTTTTATTAATACCAGCAACGGCAACCTCAATAACAGTTTCAGATTGTGATACTTTATAAATATCGTGCGGAGGATAAGAAACTTTCTTTTCATTAACAAAGGGTGTTAATGTTTTAAAAGTACGGTCAAAACCTAATGCATTTACACGATTCAATACATTTAACAAAAGATTAACATCATTCATAATTTTCTCCTTAATTTTTAAGCAAGAATATTTCCTAATCCTCATTAAGCGAATAGAAAATAGATTATATTTAATGTAGCACCTCCATAGAGCAAGCTACATTTATAATTATAAGTTCAAAAACTTTTTTTTCAATACGTGATTAAAATTAATTTAAAAAACGCCTTACTTATAATACAATGCAAAATTCAATAGATTTAATCTAATTAATTAATGAACAAGAGGTCACCATGATTGTATTCGAAATCCTATCAAATCTTATTCCTATAAGTATTCTAATTTTAATACTCTACAGCTGCATTATTATTACTAGAGAGAAGCAAGCCAAACCCGTATTACTATTCGGCAAATTTTCATTCATAGCTGAGGCCGGTTTGAAAATTAAACTTCCATGGCCATTTATGACTACGCAAGAACCTATTTCTCTTCAGGTCCGCAAACAAAGCCAACAAATTGATATTAAAACCAAGGATAATGCTTTCTTAAAAATGCCCGTGCACGTTCAATACCAAGTCATGGAATCACGGATCTATGAAGCTTATTATTCACTGGACAATCCTGAATCTCAGATAATGGATTATATTATGAATACTATCAGGGCGAAAGCAAAAGCTATGACCGTCGAAGAAATGTATGGTCAAACAAGTGAGCTAAAAGAAGAAGTTAATGAGAAACTCACCTCAAAGATGGAACAATACGGTTATCGCATTATCGACGTATTAGTCGATGATCCTCAGCCTGACAAGTCGGTTCAGGACGCGTACAACCGGGTTATCGCGAGCAAGCGAGAACAAGAGGCCGCAACGAACGAAGCTGAAGCTCTTCGCATTAAGCGTGTTGGTGAAGCTAAAGCCGAAGGTGAAAGCTTAGAGATCAAAGCCCAAGCCATCAAAAAGCAACGTGAAATCTGGGCTGAGGGGTGCAAAGAATCCTTTGAGAAACTCAGTGATGCTATGCCGGGTGTAACCAATTCTCAAATCCTAGCCTTTCTTGGTGATATTGATATGCGAGATGCTATTCGGGATGCCGCCAACAAAGAAGGTAATGTCATTATTATGCCAGCAGGCACTGCCGGGGCAGACATTGGAACCATAAGCGCTCTACAAAAAGCACTGAGTAAGTAGTAATAATCTACCAGCCCCCGCCCAGTGCTCCGTCTAAATAGCCGAGCGTAGCGAGTCTGCTTAGAGGGTGGTGAAGGGCGCAAAATACATAGACGCTTTTAAGCGGCACCAGAGGCTCGATTCATATATATATTAAGAATAATGATCGGCAAAATATAGCCTAAGAATAAAAAAAGCCGGTTAACCGGCTTTTTTTGCTTTACGTTCTTTCAAAATCTTAAGGTAGATTTCTTCGCGATGAACTTGCTTGTCCTCGGGGGCATCAATTCCAAACTTAGCCTGACTGTTAACCATCTCAAGCATGTCGATGGCTACATCATCCCCAATCATAATCCGATCATTTGGCTCTAGCGTAAACAGCAACAAGTGATACTCCTTTTGATTTTAACAATCTATGGGGCACAGAATATCACTTCTTCACATATCAAGTCCATACGCCAACAATATTTTTTCCTTCTCATTTCCACTAAGAGCTTCCCTCTTAGCCTTGATACTTTTCACAATTTCTTTTGTTTTAAATGAGTTAGCATCAATAGACTCAAATTCTTCAATAATGAATTGCTTTAATGCATGAATCTTGTCCACTGGCTTATCAAAGAATCCTTTTTTTAACGACAACTTAACAGCATTAATGCGTCTATCTGCTATCTTCCTATAAGATTCAAAATACGCATCCGCCTTCACTTCCATTTTCTTTAGATCTTCTTCAGTTTCCGACTTATCAGAATACACCGTATAGGGTATGTAATTGATCCAATCACTCTCCCACAATAAAAGTTGTGCAATCCGGTCCGCATATTCTTCAGCACTGGCTGATGATTTTGAGAAATATCGATCCACAAAACGCTCCAAGGCTAAATCAATATTCACATTAATAAATAAAATCGCTGGCATCCAGCCCAGCTCTAAAGCATGATTATACAAGTTTATCGCGCCCACTGGCTCAACCACATGAACAATAGATTGACCGGCATTAAAGACAGCTTCTACCGCCGCAATCGATGTTCCATAGTAATCACCTTGAGCATCCGCTTTGGTGTTAATGAATTCCAAAAACTGATTAGCTTCAATCTTTTTCTTAAATTCAGATTTTGAAATAAAATGATAGTCCACTCCTGACACTTCACCGGCTCGCATTTCGCGGGTCGTAGTGCTAACCACCTCTTTATATTGATCCCCCACATTCAAGTAATTTGAAAAATAGGTTTTCCCCGCTCCGCTGGGTGCCACCAATATTAGAAACCGCATACCACTGCCTCCTTAAACAAAATAAGCTGCCTTACCTGAGCAAAGCAGCCATAATTAGCCTATCTTTATCACTTATATGAATACGACAGATTTTCTTTTGTTAGGCCATCTTTGATAGCGGTCCAGTCGGCGCTGTACCGGAACACGCTTATTGACCCGGTTTTATCATCAATCGCATTCAGGCGGGCAACCGCTCCAGAGCCTTCTTTATCATAGACCGTGGTATATTCGCCACACTCAGTTTTTAAACATCGATAGAAGCCATCTAATTCCAGTCCATGCTCTTTAAAGTTCATTTGCTCCACCGAACTCTCTGGCTTGCCGTAGATCGCTGAAAGCTTAGATTTAATCCGCCCAAATTGACGAGAACCGATCTCTCCAAAGGTATCTTCGCTAAAATCGGTTGAAATGAATTTATATGCAATCAAGCCGTTAGCTTTATCAAAAATTAAATCATACTCTTTGGCGTTAGGCATATTATCTTCAAAGACCTGCACCTTAAACACCATCGGTCCATCAGTCGATTCAGATGCATTTAAGCGCTGCATCGGCCCGAAATTATCCCATGCATCCACAACATTCATGCCCCACGGAGTATCCGCCTGAACGGTGAGTGAAGCCGACATCAACGCCAGCGTAATCATTGATTTAATTTTCATAAGCAATTCCTTTATATTTAGAGTCGATTTAAAATAATGGCTATATTTTAAACAAACCAACCATTAAAAACAATAGAGATTGATTTTAAATCGATAATATTTTAACCATTTTGCAGCATTGGAATGAACTACCCACACTAATCGCTGCGCAATTTGAATTGGAATTCAGCCCGGTTCGTTAAAAAAATTATTGCAACAAAAGAGATTTC
This sequence comes from Bacteriovoracaceae bacterium, assembly GCA_041586955.1. Lineage (GTDB taxonomy): Bacteria > Bdellovibrionota > Bacteriovoracia > Bacteriovoracales > Bacteriovoracaceae > JBFGZE01. The sequence goes on along the minus strand of JBFGZE010000128.1, from coordinate 1,129 downwards.
CATTCGCTGAATAATGGAAAGTTTTAAGCAAGCAGCTAGTCAACAAATATAGTAAAATTAATGCTCAGTGGCTCTAATTGTGAAGGCGAAATTAAGCGCCTGCATACCATAGGCCTTAGAGCGCACAAGATGCCCCTTATCACCGCGATCCTTAAACTCTGCATAGCTGATTACCTCTTCACTTAGAAAGTCACCCGATTCGATGTGTTGTAAAGCTACCGGCCTATCCAACAATGTGTCATCCAGATTTTCAAGATACTCTATCATGTCACAAGCTTGAATCCCGCCATCGCTTTCCTTTACATGATCAAGTTGTTCAACCAACAGGGTTTCATTCATCAATTCAGCCTTGTGGACACCTGCGGTTATCAACGCTATCTTACTTTTTTTAAGATAGTGGACGCTGGAGGCAACAGTGTAACGTGAAAAAAAATATGGATGGGCATTCTCAAAATACATCGAATCGATACGTTGCTTTCCCTGCTGAACATCAGGAAGTGAATCATAATAAATATTGCAGGCTGGCGGTAATTTTCGCAACTCAGACAACAAATCTTGAATACTTAAGTAGACATACTGCTCACGCGCTAATGTGGCATATACTTTTCGGTTATGGTCATTCAAATCACTGTAATATGCGCCAATTTTTAATGCTTTCTCCCAAAACTTATCCACACAAAAATCCTTTTTTGAATTTAATTAAAAATAAATACTATAATACACAAAAATGGACTTTATTAAAAGGAGACTTACATGACCATTTCAATTGAAGAACGCATTCACGCTCTGTGTTTAAAACCAACTTATTATTTTAAGAACAACCCGTCCGCACTCAGGACGCAACAATTATTTGGTCAACTTCAAGCCCATCGACTAATTAGTGGTATTTATCAATCCGGAAATCGTAAGGCCGAAACAGAATTTGAGTCCATCGAATTCAATGAATTAGTTGAATCAGCTATAACAAATATTAAACTCATTAACCCGGCTGCTTTTCATGCATTGCTCGAAAATTCGATCTGCCGATTAAATTTCACCACAACCAATGCATTACTTGATGCGAGCCTTTCTCTACACACTAAATCCAAGACTAACTACAAAGGTTTTAAAAAACTTAAAGATATCGATA
>JBFGZE010000127.1:0-5545 GCA_041586955.1 Bacteriovoracaceae bacterium | reverse complement strand
GTCAGGGCAATTAATGGGTTCTAAGTCAGGCTGGGTGAATTAAATCAGCTTACCCCATTTTTTAAATGATTTTTTGCATGCATTCAACAGAACTATCCCACCCCAAATGACTCCTGAAAATAAGACAAAAAAACAAGAAAAACGCAATAATAAATGGTCTTGGAGCCCTGTCATATCTGCGATATTTAATCCCACTTATACGGAGATTACTAATCCTGCCAGCAAACAACCAATGGCTATAAAATCATTTTCCAATATTTCCTTTAAGCGATCTGAATTAGATGCTTTTTTCCTAAATTTATTAACTTTTTTAGCGCTTAGCGGTTTTTAATATTCATTCCTACATCCTTATTTTTTATTTAATGCGAAATTTAAACTTGGCTTTCGACAAAATGTTTCATTGACTGATAATCCGCCTGCACGAAACTGCGGCTTTTCTGTATGATGCTTAATCGGTACCTATCAATGACTTCATGCTTCATTGACCATTTCACAATATCATCCATTTGCGATAATGAATTAATTGTCTGGTAAAGGAAGCGTTTATAGTCATCAGGCCGCTCTCGCCGTGGCAAGGTACGCAAAGATTTGAGCTGTTGAATAGAAATGGCCGGTTGATGAACGTCAAACATAGAGATCCTTTTGCTTTATAATTAATAACATCAAATTATAAATAAAATTTTAATTAAGATAACACTTATATTTAAAGATTGCATTATATTTGTTTTTAATGCTTTGCTAAAATCTCTTAGCGCATGAACTACCCGTAGCTAAAGCTATCGGGTTTCCAAGACCTTAGCCAAAGCTACTGTCCATTGTTGTAAGAAAGTTTTAACAGAATCCGCCCTCTATTGAGGGTCTTATTCCAGCCCGCTAACCGAGTTAGCAGGCGACTCCAATCTTTCCTGATTTTTATCCTGATGCCAGTTCGTACACCAGTGGTGGATTAACCACCTTTTTCTTCCGTCGAACGATGGTCTTACGAGATTTTGCCCCCCAGCCTTTTAGCTCAAAAGCAGGTAATACATCGGTTGCATACAATGAAAAAGCCGTCTGATTCCACGTTACAGCCTCCAGCGCCTAATCTTTCTGCAACAACACTATCCCCTCTAAGAAATCCATGAAAAATGCCCGATAACGTGCATAAAAACCGCACTCGCTGAAATCCAGAATTTTGACACCAAGGTCCTCTGTTAAATTAATCAGCTTTTCATCGAATAACTTAAAAAATTTCAGGTAAGCCAAATTTCCGGTCACAGCATTCTTGGCACTCTCAATGGATCGGAAGTCATTATTCTCATGAGGTATGTTTTTAAATAATACCTGTGCCCATTGTTTTTTTAAGATCATCACTTTGCATTGGTTTATAAAAGAAAAAATCAGGGCTTTCCTTTAATAACCCCAAATAATAACTTAATCTTTCTGGCGTAATTTCATCAGATGACAAGGTATAAAACGTCATCTGCTCTTCCATAAATGCTAACCGTGAGAAATCTTCATCTTCCGATAATAATTCGGACAAATTTAATTTCTTTTTCATAGATATACTTTTAAATTGACTTTAAAATTACAATGGTTAAACTGTTTTAAGTTCAGTATAGCATATTTAATTTTTCACCTGATGGGGGTGTGGGGCTTATTCACAATTAGGCCTGTATATTTTATGAGAAACGGGTACAATCGCCGCGCATCCATCCGAACAATTATGAAGTATGATATAAATATATGTGTAACTCACTGACTAATAAAGACGCTAAGCCAGCTCACAACAGCGAAGACAATTTGCTAGACACCAATAAAACCCCCTCTAACGCCCCCTGTCCAGCCTGTCATCAATTGTCCCTGAGTTACCATGTAGGCGTCTTTGCCTGTAGCAACTGCACTTATACTGAGTTGCACAATGATAGCGTGAGTATCGAATAATTACATTATGACAAAGGGATTTTATGAACATTACATTTTTAGGCACCGGATCAGGCAATCCTACTCAGCGCCGCGCTAGCAGCAGTGTCGCACTGAAAGATCCACGTAAGAATAATTGGTTTCTGATCGACTGCGGCGATGGTGCCTTTACCCGCTTAATGCAGGCCCCGGAGTTGACCGGATTCAAACTCAACAAGTTGGATGGTATCTGTATCACCCATGTCCACGGCGATCACCTGTTCGGTCTGGCCGCATTTCTAATGGGGATGCGGGATATTAACCGCAGCAGACCCTTGACCTTGATTGGCCCTCGGGAGCTGCAAGCTTATGTGAATTTTCATTTTCCCGACCCTGACTACTTCCCGTATGCGATCCAATGTATCGATGCTAGCTCATTACAGGGTTCCCCGCTGCGAATCGGTCACTATGATATTGATACCACGCCTATGTCACATCGGGTAGCCACGCATGCGTATCGCTTCAAAAAAACCCTGCCTTACTTACCGGTTCTGCCGGATAAGTTAAGTAAGCGTGGCATCCCAACCATGTACTGGGGAATGATTGCACGCCCCGAGAATAAAGCATTAACAGTTAATGATGTTGAGGGGCAGAAATTCACGTTACAGTGCGATGATTACCGCGACGCTGGCTTAACCACCCCGCGCATTGTCGTTTGCGGTGATAATGATGACCCTGCTTGTCTGACTCCGTTCTTAGATCATCCGATTGACCTGCTCGTCCATGAGGCCACCTATGAAAAGTCCCGCGCTAATCCGGAATCCATTCAAAAATGGCAACATTGCACGGCCCACAGCATTGCAGCCTTTGTTGAGAACAACTCAATCAGTAAGCTCATTATGACCCATTTCAGTGCCGCCTATAAAAACACAGAACAGCATTTAACCGAAGCTCAATCTGTCTGCACCAAACCAGTATATGCTGCTGAAGACAAGATGGCTTTTCTTTTAAAATACAGTCATCAAGAAAAAGCGTTTATGTTACTTGATAACTACCAAGATCCAGCATTGAAAACAAAACACAAAGACCATGATTTCCATGCTTGATTTATAGTTAAAAAGCAATTTTTTTATTTTAAAAGCCGGCTTTGAAACGCTGGTTTTTATTTAATTCCACCTATACCCACTAAGAGGTATAGCAATACAAACAAAATGAGTAACTAAAACTATCGACTTTCTCGCCATTTTAAATAACTTCTGATAATCTATGCCTTACTTCTAATATCTGCTGTATATAAGGAATTATTTGATGATTAGACTCGACCAACTGCCTCAGCGTGTAGCCCTTATCTACCTCCTCGTTTCCAGTGCGTGGGTCTTTGGCTCTGATTACCTCGTTTACTTATTAGCAGACCAGCAACAGCACCTCATCCAAAGCGTTAAAGGCTGGGGCTTCATTGTCTCCACCAGTGTGATGTTTTTTTATCTCCTGAAGCACCCCTGCGATGCTGCCCAAGTGCTTCAAGATGATCTTAACTTTGCCGCTTATGAGTTGCAGTGTAGCAATCAAAAAAAACAACTACTCATAGATACCACACCACTATCAATTTGGGAACTTGACTTATCTGAAGTCAAACGGCATCTTGATCGAGCACTTACGAGTAAGAACCTGAACCTGACGGATTGGATGCAAATCACCCCTATTGAGTTTTATAATTTATTCAACAAAATTAACGTTATCTCGGTTAATCAGACAAGTATTGATATTTTTGGCGCTAAGTCTAAAGAACACCTTATCTCTAGGATGGGCGAACTCTTTAATTCACAAAATTTTGAAAATTTTTATGAAAATATCAATCACTTTTATCGAGGTGAAATCGATAAATTTAAAAATATTAATGACTGCCTTGGTTTTAATGCTGGAGATTCAATTCTTAAGCTTATTCCTCAGCGCTTAACCAGCATCTTGCTCGATACTGATACCATTGCCCGAATTAGTGCCGATGAATTCGCCGTATTACTTGAAGATGTCGAACACACCGAGCATCTGGCCATTATTGCGGAGAAGATCATGCAACATCTCTATCATCCTTTCGCCATAGATGGTCATGCTATCCATATTTCTGTCAGCGCAGGCATCGGAGTCTATCCAGATGATGGCAATGACTTCCAATTACTTTTACGTAATACGGATAGTGCATTGTCTAGGGCAAAAGCTATTGGTCCGAATAATTATCGGTTCTATACCGAAGAATTTACCTTAGAAGCTCGTGAGTACCTGTTCATTGAAAACTCTCTGCGCTCAGGCATACTCAATAATGAATTTAAGTTGGTCTACCAACCCCAAATTGATTTTAACACCCAACAGTTAATTGGTATGGAAGCGTTAATTCGTTGGCATCACCCCACTCAAGGCATCATCCCGCCCAATCGCTTTATTCCTATTGCCGAACAATCGGGATTGATTAAGGAGATTGGTGACTGGGTGCTTCAAGAGGCATTTTCTCAGACCCAGTGCTGGATAGATGCCGGTTACGAACCGGGTCGAATCGCTATCAACATTGCAGGCCCACAAATTAAAAGCGGCACCCTTATTGAGACATTGAAGGATCTTCTATCACAAACTAAGTTGTCTCCTACTCACTTCACACTGGAAATCACTGAAAGTTTCATTATGGATGAACCCGAAACTAATGTTGCCCAATTAAATGCCTTTCGAAATCTCGGTTTTGAATTGGCCATCGATGACTTTGGCACTGGCTATTCATCCCTTAATTACTTAAAGAAGCTGCCTATCAATAAATTAAAGATAGACCAATCCTTCGTATCTGAAATCGAGAATAGCAATGACGATTTAGCCATTGTAGATGCAATCATTTCCTTAGCTAACGCGTTAGGCATAAGCACTGTTGCAGAAGGTGTTGAAACACAGAAGCAAGCGCTATTGCTGACACAAAAAGGTTGTCAGCAGGCCCAAGGCTACCTATACAGCAAACCGGTCTATTCGAATGAAATTGAAGAGATGTTTTTAATACCTATGGCTAAACAATCGAATATAATTTAAAATAGTCTGAATTATCTTTTAAATAAATGCTCGCTAATAATTAGATTATTTGAAAATATTAAAGGTAAAATCTTTATTGAGTTTTCAATAGGCATCCAAGGATACAAACAATGTTTACATCGACCTTTATTAACCATAAAATTATTTACTTCATGGAAATGATGTATTGGATCTTTATTTGCTGGAGTCTGCTATGTGGCTATATGGGGTTTGATGCCGTTGCTGCATTCTTTTGGCTAGTGCTCGCGGTATTATCCCCTTCTATCGTGTATTTTGAGCACCGCCACACTAAACTTGAACAAAACGAATTAATTGAAGCTGAGATCGAGGATAAAGAACTCCGAACAGCTTTATTGCCGAAAACCAAACAAATTAACGTCCCACCCTCCCTTCATACCTGATGATTCAGAAAAAGAATTCCCTCAGGTTACCCTAATTCATTAGACCACTTTCCCATGGTATATATAATAGACTTGACGTCCTCCCCTCCCTTCACACTTCGTGATTCAGGAAGAGGATTCCCACGGGTTACCCTGTAGGTGGTTCCTCATTCAACATGCCTTCACTAGAAGTCAGTGGCCGTTAGGCCGCTTGCTTCCTC
>JBFGZE010000126.1:0-5710 GCA_041586955.1 Bacteriovoracaceae bacterium | reverse complement strand
GCTGTCCCTCCAAGAAGAATGGGACTTTTCAAAGGACTAATCTTAAATACTGATGTCTTTTCTGATCGACAATTACCAACATGTACATTTTCAAAAAGGACCAATAGTAGGAGTAATAAATTTCTCGCCTCCTCTATTTTATAGCCTAGATCAATTAAGTAACTAAAGTAGAAAAAACCTATAACTCCCATCGTAAAAGCAGCAATAATCGTCCTTTCAACCATCATACGATTAAAGATCCTTTCATTAGACTTCCTAGGCTTTCGACTAAGTATCCCTTCCTCCCCTGGTTCAAATGCAAGAGCAACATGTTGTATTCCATTGGTCACAAGGTTTAGCCATAAAAGCTGTACAGGTAAAAGAGGCATCGGCAGACCAAAAAGAATGGCCAAGGTAACAAGCACAAGTTCTGCCGCCCCTGTGGAGATCAGTAAAAAAATAACTTTTCGAATATTATCATATGCGATTCTTCCTTCCTCAATTCCCGAAACGATACTTGAAAAATTGTCATCAGTGATTACGAGATCAGATACTTCTTTTGCAACATCTGTTCCCGCCTTCCCCATCGCCACTCCAACGTTAGCAGACTTCAAAGCTGGAGCATCATTAATTCCATCTCCAGTAACAGCGACGAATTGCCCACTGGCCTTAGCGACGTTTACAATTTTTAATTTCTGAACAGGCGTGACTCTGGCAAACACAGAAACAGTTGGTAAAATTTCTTGCAATTGTTCTTCACTCATTTCTTCTAGTTCTTTACCTGCGAGAACTTTAGATCCTTTTTTTAAGATCCCAAGGCCTTCAGCAATAGCCGATGCAGTTATCTGATGATCCCCAGTCACCATTGCTACATGGATTCCAGATTTATGGCAAGATTCTATAGACTCCTTTACCCCTGCCCGAGGAGGGTCTATCATCCCCGCCAAACCTAAAAACTTTAAATTATTTGGGACACTTACGTACAGAGACTCCACACTTGTATTTAATTCTCCACTGGCAAGAGCTAACACACGAAGCCCACGAGATGCCATTACTGATATATCGTTTATAATCGTGTCCTTCTCATTAAGATCAACAGCACACATGCTTAAAACTTTTTCTGGCGCACCTTTAACGAAGATTGATTGCTTATCGCCTACATAATGAATACTTGCTGCGAATCCTTTTTCTGGCTCAAAAGGAATTCTAGTCACTTCAGGCATTTCGATTAGCAGCTCCTGTCTGGTGAGGCCTACTTTATGAGCAAAAGATAAAAATGCGATATCGACAGGGTCTCCTGCCCATACCCATGAACTTTCCTTAAGATGCAAATCCCCTTCGTTGCATAATGCTGCAGTAATAGCGATTTCTCGCAAAATATCTTTTTCAAGTTTCGTCACTTCTTTTTCATGGTTGAGTATTTTACCTTCTGGGAAATAACCTTGGCCCGTCACTCGGAGAAATTCACCGTTTTTTGGTTTTATATCAGTGAGAGTCATTTCATTACAGGTAAGAGTACCTGTTTTATCTGTTGCAATCATCGTACAACTACCGAGACCCTCTACAGCAGATAATTTTCTTACAATGACGCCTTTCTTTGCCATACGGGCCGTTGCTATCGAGAGTGCTACTGTCATGGCTATGGGTAAACCTTCAGGAATGGCCGAGACTGCGAGGGCAACAACAAAGAGAAACACCTCGCTTATTGGCATATGTCTTATAAAATGACCATACAAAGCAAGGGTTAATGAGAAACCCAATACTGAAATGGAAATAACCTTTACAAACTTGTTCATTCTAACAATGAGTGGAGGTGTGCCACTGACTAATTGCTGTACATTTTTAGAAAGCTTTCCAATTTCAGTGTTTAACCCTGTAGAAACAACAAAGCCACTGGCCCTTCCCTTAGTAACAATACTTCCTGCAAACCCCATTGAATTTCTATCTGCAAGGATGGAAGATTCAGCAACGGGATCAGACTGTTTTGCTATTGAAACGGACTCACCAGTCAAAAGAGATTCATCAATTTCAAATGCGTTTGTAGTGCAAAATCTAATATCAGCGGGTACTCTCATTCCTGACTCAAGCCAAATAAAGTCTCCTGGAACTAAATCTTCAGCGTCAATTTCAAGGACCTCATCACCTCTTTGAACTCTTGCTTTAATATTAATCAATTTTTGAAGAGCATGACTTCCTTGCTCTGCTTTCCACTCCTGTATTCCTCCAATAATGGCGTTAATAATTAAGACTGCCCCGATAAAAGAAGCATCGGAATACTCTCTAATAAGTATCGATACAAGAGCAGCAAAAAGCAGAATATAAATCAATGGGTTTTTAAATTGCCTTAATAGAATTTTAAATATTGTAGGAGCTTCCACTTTAGGTAATAAATTTTTCCCATATTTTTCTTGCCTTTTAATTGATTCGATAGAATCTATACCAAACTTACTCGAGACAAGTTCTTCTTGAACTTCAAGAACAGACTTTGAATGCCAGGTAAATTCAGTAGAGTTATTCATAAGGCGCCTCTATTCGTTAAAGTAAATATTTTCTAAATCAAACTCTTCACCATAATCAGCAACGGTGGCCTTAAAATCTAATTGAGACTCAATCAACTCTTTAAATTGTTTCGAGCCTTGCTCTTCACCGTGATTCAAAATTATAAGTTTAGGAGATATATTTGACTCCTTCATCCATTCAATAAGGTCTAAATAATCACCGTGGGCCGATAGTGAATTAACGTAGAAGATACTCGCATTTACGGGAAGTTCTTCTTTATGAAGACGTAGCATCTTTTCGCCATCGAGTAGATACCTGCCTTTTGTTCCTACCGGCTGAAATCCCACTAAAATAATTCCATTTTTTTTATCGACCACTCGCTTTTTTACATGATGAACAACTCGCCCCCCATCAATCATTCCAGAGGCGCTTATGATAATCATTGGGCCATCTGCATTAGTAATATTTTTTGACTCTTCAACACTTTCAATTTCAGTGATAGTAGCTGGATAAATATCACCTTTGGCCATGATTTCATCTTTAACACATCCTTTTCTAAAGCATTCATTAAAAATCTTATTGGCCTTTCTTGACAAGGGGCTGTCAAGAATCACCGGTACTTTAGGAATTTTATTTTCATCCATTAATTGCTTTACAATAAAGAGAACATCCTGAGTTCTACCGACGGAAAAAGAAGGTAAGACAGCAACACCAGAACGCTTTAAAATTGTATTAAGATACATTCCAAGAACTTCTTTTGCTGGAATTCTCGCATGTAATTTATTTCCATAGGTAGATTCCAATACCAAGTAGTCCATTTCACATAAAGGAACGGGTGGATTTAATAAAATGTTTCTTTTGTGACCGACGTCGCCAGAAAAAACAATCTTTTTATCCTCTCCATTATCATTTTTATATCTAACTCTGACAAAACTTGAGCCCATAATATGTCCGGCCCAAAAAAATGTTATTGAAACATTTTTGGTAATCTCAACCTCTTTTTCAAAATCAACCGTTTCAAATCGTTTGAGGATTTCATCCACTTCTTCCTGAGTGTATAATGGAAGAGCAGGCTTATGGCGTGAATATTGTTTCTTATTAGCATATTTGGCATCTTCTTCATGGATTTTTGCCGAATCAGACAACAATATTTGGCAAAGCTTAAATGTCTCTTTTGTACAAAAAACCTTTCCTCTAAAACCATCTTTCCATAATCGCGGCAATAATCCAGAATGATCGATATGAGCGTGAGTTAAAAAAACGGCAGACACATCACTCGCAAGATAGAATTGCTCCCAATTCCTCTCTCTTCTTTCTTTTGAACCCTGATAAAGTCCATAATCGACTAGGTATTTTTCGCTCCCTACTTCGAGTAAGGTTTTCGAGCCTGTAACTCCGCCTGCACCACCTAAAAATTTGATCTTCACTGCTAGTCTCCTTTGATAATTTTATGATTTACTAAATAATTTACTTGCAGTTAAATCTCCCGCGACATTAACTGTTGTACACCCCATGTCGACTATTCTGTCCACACCCATAATTAAACTAATTCCCTCAACAGGAACACCAATTTTGACTAATACACTCGCAAGTATACCAATCCCAACCCCGGGTACCCCCGGCGAACCAATAGCACTTGCGATAGAAGTAGCAACCACAATTGAAATTTGTGGAATAGATAGAGAGATATCATATGCTTGGCTTAGAAACATAACAGCAGATGTATGCCATATAGCAGAGCCTGCCATATTGACCGTGGCGCCTAAGGGAATTAAAAATCTGGCGATTGCCGGCTCTACACCTAGCTCATCCTCGGCAGACTTCATCGACACGGGCATTGTTGCAGCGCTAGAAGAGGTCGAAAAGGCCAATAGCATTGGGGTTGAAATTCTTTTTAAAAAAGTAAATGGTGAGACACGCTTAAAAACGCTAATAAGTCCCGCATAAAAAATCAAAAGGACAATAAAACCTATCAAGCAGACCAATACATATAAGGCCATATTTTGTAGCGAACGAAACCCTGTTGAAGAAGTTACTTGTGCCATCATTCCAAAAACAGCAAATGGCGCCAAACGCATCGCCCACGATATAATTTGCATACAAACTCGTTGTATAACTTCAAGTGTATCCATAACACTTCTGGCCTGATCTTTTTCAATCGACAAAAGGGCAATTCCACCAATTAATGACAGAATAACCACGTCAAGCATTTGTCCCTCGACGAAAGAAGACATTGGATTAACAGGTAAGATATTCAATATAGTATCGGGGGCAAAGGAGAAGACACTACTATCGACGACACCACCAGAAGGTCCACTTACGGATTTCAGAGAAAGTCCCTTTCCAGGTTTTATTAAAGAAGTAAGAGCGATACCAAGTAGAGATGCTAAAATTGTGTTTGCCAGGACGAAAAGAGTAAAACGACCTCCAATTTTTTTCATCTGCTCGACATCATTTGTGGAGGCGAGACCTCTAATTATACTTGAAAAAATTAAAGGAATAATGACCATTTTTACAATTTTTAAAAAAAACTTAGCTGGTAATACAAGCCATCCCATTAAAGTCTCAACATTTTTGACATGTATCTTTATCAATTCTTCAAAGGGTCCAGTCGATGAGAGAAGGACACCAAAGACGATTCCTAAAATCATCCCGGCCAACACTTTGGCCCACAACTTCGTTTCAACGAGCCTTATCACCTGTTCAGAAAGAGCTTTTAAAGAACCTGGATTCAAAGAAGAGAGAGTACTAAAAAGCTTATTCGAAGAACTGATATTCATTTTGCTTATCCCTTGTTTAATTTTTTAGCGCAATATATATGTGTGGCCAATTAATCTAGATTAAATAGCTTCCCCTCACTCTCGCTATCATAGTTCATCTGTGATCTTCTTTTTGGCAATTAGCTTTTGCTCTTTTCTAGTTCTACTTTCTTCTACTAAATTATTATAGTGCACTAACTTATCTTTGAGCCTCTGTGAATAAGTAATGAGGTGTAGTATTGAGCCAGCATCCTTGCGATCTGGCATGGACATAATTTTTAAGATATCTTTATTGTGTTTTATTAAGTCTGTTTGAAAATCTGATATCTTTTTCTTTAACTCTCGTTTTTCCTTTATTTGTAAGTCATCATTAGACATATGACTAAAAAAGGATAGGGTCTCACTTGAAATTTCTCTCACAATAAGAAGTATGTCACTTTTTAGATCGATATAATTTTCGTCAATCGCTTCCT
>JBFGZE010000125.1:0-5976 GCA_041586955.1 Bacteriovoracaceae bacterium | reverse complement strand
CTTATGCATGAAAAATACCCTAAAACTTATCAAGCAATAGGTTTTGTTGGGGAAAAGCGAGATACGGGTGATATTGAAGGTCAGGTTATCAATACCTGTGATACTCCACAAGGACTGACGCTCGAAGAAATACAGGCCCATTGTAATCAAATGGTAGGAGATTACCTTCAAACACCCCCTTTTTTTTCGGCAACTAAACATGAAGGTAAACCACTTTATGAGCACGCGCGGGCCGGGAAAATGGTGCGAAAAGATCCGGTTTTAAGGCATATCTATGCTTTTACGGTAATGAAATGGGATCCCCCTTTTATGACTGTTGAGGCCAAGGTGAGTTCTGGGACTTATATTCGTGTTCTATTTGAAGATCTTTGTGCTCGTCTTAAAGTGGTCGGTTATTTAAAAGAATTAGTACGGACTCAGATAGGGGAACTTTCACGAGAAGATGCATTTGATATAAATAATTTGCCAGAGGGTTGGTTTGACCAGGCCTTGCCTTTTGAAAGGATTATGCCGATTCCGGTCTTGCAACTTAACGATCATTTTGCCAAACTATATCAAAATGGGGAAAGATTGCGTTTAGAGCAAATTCCTCCTGTGAATACAGAAGAACCCATTTGGGTAAAGAATGAGCAAGGGTGTTTATTGGGTATGGCCCAGGCCAACACCGAGGTATTAAATATTATTTTTAACTTTCCAGCATGATATTGCTCATAAAATGCTAGCTGGAGTGTTGTTAATACGTTATTATTTTAATTGGTTATCACTATAAAAACGAAGGGGTTTTCTCGTGAGTTCAAGCTTCTTGGCCATGGGTATTGCGTGTATTGGCGCATTTGGTTTAATTATTGGAATTGGTGTTTTAAGTCTTCTTAATGGAGGCCTACATTTTCTTTTCGCTCGTCCAAAAGTTGAGATTTTAAAAACTGAGCAAGGTGAAAATGGTTTTGCATTTGGCTTTTTATGGAACGGTGCTCGTGAGCCCGCTAAATTTGATAAAGTGAGAGTCCGCTTATTCAATCCCTTTGGAAGCCCTACTCAAGTGGAAGTGAGCCGAGAATTTTCTGCTCATGGTGATGACTTTGCAGAAGATCTTGACATGGGTCCTGGTATGGGCAATCTCGTGAGCGCAATTGGCGAGGCCAATTGTACAATCGAAGTAGAAGTTATTTCTACTAAGGATAATATTTCTCATCAAATCCAAATGAAGGGACAAGCATTTCTCGCTAAACGTAGGTTAGCGAAAGATACGGCGAACGGCTTTGCCAGCGCTCATAAAACGACTTACCCAAAGCCCGTCTATCATACAGTTGGGCGCTCTTTCATTGCCGAGCCGCTTCCGGCTTCCGGGAAGCAATTAAAGTTAGCGACGAACCCTGCTTTCGCTGGCGATTTCCAGGCCAGTGAGTCTGGTGATGCTGGTAAAGCGCAAGAAAACTTCGCCGTCACCAAAGTTTGGATTGAAGAGGGTTGTATCGTTTGTAATGCCTGTGAGGCAATTATTCCTGAGGTATTCGAAGTAACAGCTGACTCTTGTATTATTCGTCCTGGAGCACCGCTTGATCAAGGTTTGGCCATTCAGGAAGCGGCCGAGGCCTGTCCTACTGAAGTAATCAAATTCCTTAGGGCCTAAAATCTTTACTCGGTTCTTGTTTTACCATCGCGTTTAATGGGACTCTGTTTACCCTATCATCAAAAATGAGGTAAATATGAGTTCCAAATTTATTTTCTTTACAATTTTCGTGTGCTTATGGAGCTCATTGGCCTTGAGTGAAGGTCATTTCCCTGATTATTCAGAGATGGTACAAGATGAAATTGGCATGCAATCTTATGCTCAAAAGGAAATTGACAAAGAGTTGGGGCCTCATCATGCCATTATTCTTAATCAGATGTTCAAAATAAAAGTTTTTGGTCCGGAAAGAGGCTGTTTTGGAGGTTATTTTTCGGAAATAGGTTTAGGCCAGGCCATCAGGAAACAGGCACAACAATTGGCCTTTTTTCTTAAAGATTATGCAATGGTGATGAAAGGGGTACAGGATACTCTTATCCCTATCAAGAAAGTTATTTTCTGTGATCATACGCCAGCTGGTAATCAATTATCCTATCATAATGGAGAATTATGGGTTCCCATGACAAGAAATTTTCTCACAGGAAATTATCGCATTCTCACCACCCCTCAAATTATAGGTAAGTGGCGCTTTGGAACTCATTTGCCCAGAGAGTACCCGAAACTTCTATGGTACGTTTTAAACCCCTTAGGGACGGTCCGTAGCGCTTTAGACCGTACTCTAGATAAATGGCGTGCAGGAGATATAAAGCTTTTAAATCGCATTATAGAGCGGCAAGAGTCGATGATGGGAGTTACTCTGAGTGAAGCACAAGACTTAAAGGAATGGATTGAAGGCCCAGACTCAAAAGAGTTTGATGAGCAATTATTATTAAACGCCATTGTAAGCACTGTCCAGGCCATGAGTATTGACCTTGACCAGGGTGCGGAAAATGGTCGCTCCTCTCTTGTTAATGTTGGTAATTATAAACGAATTTACGTGGGAATGGTTAAGAGCGAAAACCCAATTGACTCTATTGTTGAAGTTAAGGCCGATGAATTGGCCTTTTTAAAAATTAAACAAAGGGGTCTCGTTAATATTTATTTGGTGGATGATATTATCGTGTCCTTTCCTTTTCACATGATTCTTAAACGAAGATACCCGTTTATTAATTATGGCAAAATGATTCATAATATGAATTGACGCCAAATTCATTAATAAGGCAGAATTGAGGCGTGATGCCTCAATTAATTCATAGCCTTTCACAGGACGTTTTCATAAATTTGGCCTATGAAGAATGGCTCTTACGTAAAGGTCATTTTCACGGGTTAGTCCTTTATCATAATTCTCCCTGTGTGGTAATGGGGCGTTTTCAAAACCCCTGGCTCGAGTGTCAGGTACCGTTGATGAACGAAATGAAGATTCCCCTTGTTAGGCGAATCAGTGGTGGGGGCTGTGTTTATCACGACCTCAATAATCTCAATTTTTCCTTTATTCACACTCAGCAGAAAATATACCGTGAAGAGAATCTTGACTTATTGCTTAAAGTCCTAGAGCGATTAGATATTAAGGCCTATCGGAATGAGCGCTTTGATCTCATTTTTGATAGGGACGGAGCTCCTTTTAAATTTTCTGGTTCTGCTTTTAAGCGAGTGAAAGAGGGGACTATGCACCATGGTACTCTTTTGTGGGATAGTAATCTTGGCCTTTTAAATAAGGTTTTAAACCCCAAAGACCAGGTAATCGCTGGCAAGGGGATTCGATCTCATCGCTCGCGGGTCATTAATTTACGGGAAATTCAGTCAGGCGCAAATAGTACCGCCTTCCTCAAGGCGTTGTCCTTAGAGCTTGGGCAAAAAATAGAGGTAATAACTGAGCAAGAATTATTAAATAATCCAGAGATAAAACTGATTGCCACTAAATTAAAAAGTGATTCTTGGATTTTTGGGGAGACGCCTGTCTTTAATGAAGAATTACGTTTTAAATTCGATGAATGGTCGCTAGCTCTGGATATCAGGGTTAAAAAAGGGCAGATTGTAGAGGTTCTTGGTCAAAGCTCGACTCATCATCCTTTGATCATCCAAGATATATTGGCGAATATTAAAGGCCTTTCCTATGGCCATTATACCCTCGGGGAAGCGCTCAAAGAAAAATTCAAAGTGTATCCTGAATACCATCAGGATTGGCAGGAATTATTAAAGCGCTGGGCCTCTTTATGGCGGAAGGAGGATAATTGCTCCTTTTAAAAGATGTTCAGCGTCTGAAAAATGCTTCACTTGTATTTATTACTGTTTTAAAAAACCATCGTAAAACCTATCTGATTGGCATGGGCGCCGTCCTTATGACTAATTTGGGAGAGGTTTCTCAGGCCCATTTAATTGGGCAACTCCTTGATGTTCTTAACCATAAGAATAGTTTTTTTGGCACTTATTATTCATTGTCCCGGGAAAATGATTTTTTATTCTTAGCGGTACTTTATACTTTTATTCATTTACTGATGTATATTGGCCGCGTTGGTTGGCGTTGGTTTTTAGGTCGCCAAACTTCTAAGTCACATACTTGGTTAAGAGAAATTATTTGGGATTGGAGCCGCTTATTGCCAATAGGCACTTTTAAGCAAAGATGGACTAAGGGCCATTGGATGAATCTTTCAAGTAGTGATACCAATGAAACGAAAATGCTTTTTGGATTTGTTTTAGTGGGGTTATTTGATGCTATTTTTTTGGGAGGCCTAGCGTTAATTTCTCTTTTTAAAATTGATTATCGTATGAGTTTGGCCTGTTTTCTTTTCTTTGTAGGCATGCCATTTTTTGTTCGTTGGTTAACTGATTTAGAGGTTAAGTATTATAAAAGAGGACAAAAATTTTTAGATCAGTTTAATGAATTGGTCGGTCACTCTGTTGAAACGATCCGATTACAGCGATTGACGTCAACCGGAGAGAAGTGGACCCAACAATTATTATTATCGGCCAAAAGAGTCCGCGATTCCCGTTATAAAACGATATCCACTTCTTTGCTTTTTATTCCGGTCATGAGCGTTACAAAGATTTTATCTTATCTCGTCTTATTCTTATGGGGCGTTGGACGAGTTCGTGATGGCCACTTGAGCGTAGGGGAATTTGTTACTTTTCAAGGCCTGGTGGTTTTAATCGAAGGTCCTTTTTCTGAACTGGGGTTTGTCTTATCTGATGTGCGGCGTGCCCTTAGTAGCCTAGAGAGAATTCATAATTTTACTCAGGAGCCTATGGATCTTGCTTTAAATCAACGTCCCGAGCTTCCTCTTGGCAATCACAATGTCGATAATGTTATTGTAGAACTTAAAAACCTCTCTTATCAATATTATGATGCTGACGAGGTTTTATTTAAAAATATCGATTTACAATTGAGACCGGGTGACCGTCTTGGCATAAAGGGGAAGATCGGTAGTGGCAAGACGACACTGCTAGAGCTTATCGCTGGCCTCAAAGGGGATTATCTTGGAGAGGTGAGTTTATTTGATCATGATTTAAAAAAGTTTTCGCAAAAGCAATTGCGAGAAGTTATTTCTTTGGTGGGGCAAAGACCATTTATTTTCTCCGGAACGATTAAAAGTAATATTTGTCTCGATCGCGATTATAGCGAAGAGGAAATCTGGCAGTCGTTAGAGTTGGCACAAATGGCCAATGATGTCAGAGGAATGGCCCAGGGCCTTGATACGACCATTGGAGAATGGGGGATTAATTTATCGGGGGGGCAAAAACAGCGCTTAACATTGACTAGAAGTTTAATTCGGAGACCAAAAATTCTTCTTTTGGATGATTGTCTCTCAGCAGTAGATGCAGTGACTGAAGAGAAAATACTATCTGGCCTTAATGGGCAATTGCTTGGGCAATGTATTGTGTGGGTTGCCCATAGAGATAGTACTCTCAAATATTGTCATAACGTTTGGGAGTTTGATCGTGGGACCTCATAAGTTTGAAACGAAGAATGATATGGTAAAGGGGCGATCGTCATTTGACTTTGATGCTTTGCGATTATTTTGGTCTTATTGCCATGATTCAAAGAAGTATTTTCTACTTGGTCTTGGGATGATGGCCATCCACCCTGTCCTTAGTATGTTGGTTGGCCGTCAACTAGGTCGTTTTATTGATCAAGGTCTATCCAAAAAAAATTGGGACTATGCCTTGCAAATGGGCCTGTTTATTATTGTTTTAGAAATTTTTAGTGTTATTGCTCTTTGGCAGGGGCGGCGACTTCTTAGTCGAATTTCAATGGAAGTTCTTTTTCGCATTCGACGAGAGATGTTTGATCATCTCCAAGCTCTCCCGATTCAGTATTATGATCAAAATCCACATGGCCGTATCATTACGAGGCTCACACATGACGTCGAGGGAATTGAATCCTTTTTTTCTTCTAGTTTGTCACGGTTGCTCATTGGCATTTTAATGATCAT
>JBFGZE010000124.1:0-6039 GCA_041586955.1 Bacteriovoracaceae bacterium | reverse complement strand
GTCGATTGGCATAAGAAGGTCAATCATGCCAATTTTTTAGAAAAAGGGGCCTCTCATATCGTACAAACCACAGAAGATATTGTCCTTTGGGTTAAACATAATTTATTATAAATATAAGGTTATTGGATACAGAACAAGACAGGGATGATTAATACTCCCATCGTAATTAAAACTGAATATTAGTAAGCGGACAAATAAATTCAGAAAGTCTCCGGCGATAATCTTCTTCAAACTCTTCTCGCGAAATTTTAGCCAACTCAGAGAAGGGCGAATTTTTAATATCCGCAACCACATCATAGGGCAGGTCTTGCTCTAAAGACCGCAGACCATCCTCTAATTCATTTATAAGTGCCTTATAAGCGCGAATATAACCAAAGGCCTGATCTTGCCTTTTATATCCTTCGAATAATGCGGCGACAATCTCGCCTTTTTCTGTCTGAGTCAGATTAGAACTCTCCCCAAGGGCCTTGCCCCAATCATCCATAAACGGGCCAACCGGGATTAAGAATTTATGGGAACGTCGCAAGCACTTGGGTTGTCGCATAGACATATGACGATGATTTTCTTTAGAACTAAATTCCTTATTTACTTTACCAGTATAGACCAAAATCGGTGAATAATCTGAATGCAAACGATGCCCTAGTTTAAAAATTTGTTTGATAAAGCTGTCATTCTCATCCATCTGCCATTGAACGATTACGCGGTCGAGATCACCAAAATTATGGGCCATTAATGGTGCCGCTCTTAAAAAATTTATGTGGTCGCGGTCTTCGCGTAATTGCAGCAGAATCTTTTCTTCTTTTCTAATTTCCGCGATAATAATTCCGGCCATTTCCTGTGCCAAGATCATTTTTTTATTTTTAACGAGGGCACAATAAGCACCAATCGCGACACTTAGCCAGGTTCCCTCGTGGGTACTCATGACTTCATTATTAAGACGATTATAAGATTTTCTATTCGTTACCTGTGAATAATCCCAGGTCCAAGAGTCCATGGTAATCTTGGCCATCTTTTCGATATATTTTTGAATCGAACTATGTTTCCAGAGTCCTTCACGAATTTGATTATCGACATCGGTGGGAACGAAGGTTCCGGCCGTGGTCCAATGGGCACACAAGCAAAGATGAAAATATTCTGCTAAATCAATTTTCTTTAAAAGCTTGAGGTTCTTCTTATAAAAACGCAGCTTCTCCAAAAACTCACATTTAGGAGACTTACTATCAATTTCACCTTTAAAGAGGAAGGGTGCGGTATTATCCA
The DNA here is from genome assembly GCA_041586955.1 of Bacteriovoracaceae bacterium. Classification (GTDB taxonomy): domain Bacteria; phylum Bdellovibrionota; class Bacteriovoracia; order Bacteriovoracales; family Bacteriovoracaceae; genus JBFGZE01. The sequence goes on along the minus strand of JBFGZE010000124.1, from coordinate 4,779 downwards.
CATGCTGTAAGAGAATATTCGGAGCGATACCGCTCAATATTGTTCCTGATTGTAATTTCTTTTTCGCCATACCCCCTACATATCATGAGTCCGACAAAAAGGAATGAAATTTTCACATCCATGTATATTTAGATAGTTGAGAGCAGTAATTTTTATTTCCCGACTTACTTATTTATCACAACCTATGCTATATAGGCCTCAAACGAGAATGAAGGTAACAATTTATGTCCATACGATTAAATAAATATATAGCCCAAAGTGGTATGTGTTCCCGGCGCGAAGCGGACCGCTTTATTGAAGGGGGAAAAGTATTTATTAATGGCAAGAAGGCCCTCGTTGGTGATCAGGTTAATCCTGGCGACTCAGTGGTGGTTAATGGCAATAATATTGAGCCACGAGATGAAGAGCGCCTGGTTTTCATTGCTCTTAATAAGCCCGTCGGTGTCGTTAGTACTACCGAAAGTAGCGAAAAAAGTAATATTGTGGATTTCGTAAATCATAGTATGCGAATTTTTCCTATCGGCCGTTTAGATAAAGACTCACAAGGTTTAATCTTTCTGACCAATAATGGGGACCTGGTTAATAAAATCTTGCGTGCCGGCAATAACCATGAAAAGGAATATATCGTAACAGTCAACAAACCTATAAAAGATGGTTTTATCGAGGGTATGAGCAAAGGTGTTCCGATTCTTGGAGTGAATACAAAAAAATGTAAAGTAGTCCAAGAGTCAACCAACGTCTTTAAAATCACTCTGATCCAGGGCCTTAACCGACAAATCCGCCGTATGTGTGAGTATTTTGATTATGAAGTCACGAAGCTGGAGCGTACCAGGATTATGAATGTCGGACTAAAAGGCCTGCCCGTTGGAGATTGGCGTGATCTTAATGATGATGAGATGAACTCCCTTCTTAATCTGATTAAAGACTCATCCTCTGAGGCCAAACCGGGAACGAAAAAAAATAAACCACGCTCCAATCAGGGCAAAAAAACGACCAAGAAAAAGGCAATCTTTAGCTCTAATAGAGGACCCATAAAGAAGGACCGTCGACCAGGTAAAAAACAGAGAAGACGCTAAAGTCTTAAGCCAAACATTTTTCATCTAATCGATGAGGACATTTTATTATTGCCTTGCCCCTATCAGAAGCTTATTCTTTAAGACCCCAATAAGAAGAGATCAGAATTCTATGACGAATAATCAAACTACACCATGGCCATTTATAAGCTTGATGGCCACTTTAATGTCCTTTGTCGCTTTGGCCATTGATGCCATGTTACCAGCACTGGGACAAATAGGTCAGGATTTAAAAGTCCAAAACCCCAACGACGTTCAACTCGTAATCTCCTCAATTTTTTTAGGCATGAGTATCGGTCTAATATTTTTTGGGCCCATTTCTGATTCCTTTGGCCGTAAACCTGGCATCTATATAGGAATGAGCGTTTTCATAGTGGGTTGTCTAACTTCAATATTCTCACCAACTTTTGAAATAATGATTGTCGGTCGTGTTCTACAAGGCATAGGCGCTGCCTCTTGTCGGGTTATTACAGTGGCAATGATTCGCGATCGATTCGAAGGCATTGCCATGGCCAAAATTATGTCACTTATCATGATCTTTTTTATCCTAGTCCCCGCCTTAGCGCCCTCAATTGGTCAATTGATCTTGATGGTCGCCAATTGGCGCGTGATTTTTGTTTTTATGTTATTTCTAAGTATAACGAGCGTTTTATTTTTGGCCTTCAGACAACCTGAAACTTTGGAGGTAGACAAAAGACTCCCCTTTTCTCTTAAAACCATTCTTAATGGGATTCTTGAAACTCTTAACAATTATAAGGCCCGTAATTATACGATCGCCTCCGGCCTGGTTTTTGGTGCCTTCATTGGTTATTTAAGTTCCTCTCAACAAATTCTTCAAGTGCAATATAAATTGGGAAAGTTATTTCCGATTTTCTTTGGTATCCTCGCCTTGGCCATTGGCCTCGCCTCTTTTGCCAATTCGAGATGGGTCGATCGATTTGGAATGGAAAAACTTTGTCAGAAGGCCCTTATGATTTTAGTGTCACTCGCAATATTCTTCTTGGTGTTTAGTTATTTTAACGATGGCCATCCACCCTTAATTGCCTTAATGCTCTATTTAATGTGCTCATTTTTTTGTTTTGGCATTTTATTTGGAAATTTAAATACATTAGCTGTTCAACCACTAGGTCATATTGCTGGTGTCGCCAATTCTGTTATTAGCTCATTGCAAACATTCATTTCTGTCATCCTAGGGGGCAGTATTGGGCATTATTATAACGGTACAATTATCCCCGTCATTGTAGGATTTTTGATTTTAGGACTATGTGGTCTGATCGTTCTTTTAAATATGGAACGCAAAAAAAATATTCTATGCCTCGAGTAAAATGGCGATAAAATATAATCGATATTAGGTACGCCCTACCTTTTTGCAACTAAAATCGCTCTTCAAAGGCGTGGCGCACCTTAAAACAAGCCTAATAATAATCTACGCGATAATCCTTATACTCAGCATTTGGTACAGAGAAATCGGCCAGCTTTGGATGTTCATTATTAAGGTATTCATCAAAGGACACTTTTAAGGCCTCAGTATGAGTCCCTCCTTCAAAAAATATATTCTCAAGGCTGCCAAAATGAGGAGAGATATAAACTGGCATTTTATAAAGTTCACCAAATGGAGGTTGGGCCCCCGTTTCACAATCAGGAAAAGCTTTAGAAAGCTCATCTTCTGTCAGCATATGAATACTTTTTGCACCGATGACATCTTTTAATGTTGCCATATGAATACGATCCCCTGCAGGCAGAACAAACATAGAGTTTTGATTATCAACTTCGACAACGATCGTTTTCGCCATTTGGGTAGCACCACAATTTACCTTTCGCGCACAGGCCAATGCTGTCGTTGTGGCCGGATGCTTGACGGTGGTATAATTACTGTACCTGCCCTTCATATAATTAAGTATTGGTTTTGGTAAAGACATATCCCCTCCCTTTAACCCTTAATAATATCGGCTTTACTATATCATTTAATGGAATTTTATTGCGAAGAATTTGATCATAATTAGACAACAGTTTTGCTTTGACATAATGGCCTTTACTTCAGTTATTGCCATCAGAAAATTGCAATACACAATACAAATACTTTTTGCTCTAACTTAATGTTTTTGCTATTCATCCTTACAAGGTATTAGATTTAAAGTACTCATCACCTGCCAACCTATTTTTTTGGTCAAATTAACTTAAAGTAAAGCTAAGCTGAGAAAAAATTTAAAATATAATTTTTTCGGAATATTACCAACTCCATCACCTGAGATCCTTAAGTCATCAGATAATATTACCTAGTTACTTGCTGTAGTATCTTTAGCACTAATCAAATTAAATATGACGTAAATTTAATTTATTTTCCGAAAATTATGACTCTATCAGGCCATACGCAGATTCTATCAGATCTATTTACCTTCTCCTTCAAAGTATGATAAATCCCTAAAAAATTAATTCAGAACCTACGAGGCAGAGTAATGGACAGTCATTTTCGTGACTATAGTGAAGACTTAATCGATACAGAAAAACTGAGCGCTTTTAATGTCGTTGAGAGTTTCTGTGATCAATGTGGCGACCTCACACCTCATCATATCGAAGAACTTAGGCCGCAAACCAATGAGCACCAGGATTTGGATGAAATGGTTTTGGTGGCCCCAATATCTATCCACGAGTGTGTCATTTGTCGTGAAGACGAAGAGACTAGAATTGACCTTTAGAGTATATTAAGAGGAAATACTGAGTAAAAGAAAATATTTCGTATAATCGATATTAGAAGGATCGATTAATCTCAAAAACTCCAGTTCAATTACCGTATTTTCAAAAAAAGATAATTTCGCAAACAATAACCTGGTGGCCATAATAATGGTCATTCTCAAGAATAAAGCTTTATAATCACTCATCTTAAAATAATCTTAACGTACTGAAATGTGGTGATTCACTTTAAAAAAGCTGATCGTTTTTAAATCTCTTATAAAATTAAAAGGTGAACGACACGACTATCTCATATTCACATATGAATTCAAAGGCTTACGAAGACTTTGTCCAAAGTCAATTTTTGGCAAACCACTATAAGACCTTAAAAATATTAAAGAAAGTCTCGATTATAGTCGAAAAACTATATGTGAAAGCTTGGATTAATTTAACATTAATGCTTTTTATTTATTCTGCGTCAGCAGATGACTGTCAGCTCACACCAAAAAGGAAAAAATTCCTTATAGAATCCTCTTTTTATCCTGTTGCCGATATCAAATGCGTGGATCGCAATCTTAAATGGATTATTAGCAACGATCACTATCGCTTGAAAACAAGTTTTACAAAAGACAATCTCATCAAAACTTCTCCCTACCATGTAGAGAGCTTAGTTCTCAAGCAGGGAACTTATCAATGGCTTATAACGAATACCCCTCATCTTAATGGGCCAAGGCCTCGGCTTCCCGCTTCTGTCGAAAAAGGCGAAGAGAAAAAAGAAATAAAGAAATTGGCCAAAGCGCCTAAAAAATCAATCCAATCTTTAGCAATAGGTTTCTATTCTGGTATCGCGAGTATCGCCTCAACAGATACTGTTTCAAATGTTAAAGAAACCGCTGTTTCCGATCTTGGATATGGGCTGACTTTTTCTTGGAATCACCACTGGTCGGAGAAAATCAGTTTTTTTGCAGTCGGTTCTCTTAAGAAATTTGACTTTCGTGTCGCAGATAATAGAACTATTTCAAAGGCCTCAGTGACG
>JBFGZE010000123.1:0-6154 GCA_041586955.1 Bacteriovoracaceae bacterium | reverse complement strand
TCCCCCTACTTGGCCCATTTTTTAAAGAAGCGAAAAATTAATCAAAAGCTTCTAAAAGATACAACGCTCTCACAAAAAGATCTAAGGTATATAGAAAACCTTAAAGCTGAGCTCGATACATTTCCCGTGTATGAAGGATCAGTTTTCCGTAAACTAGATTATGAGATTGAATTCTTAAGAGATTATCCTCTTGGTTATCGGGTCACTCTCAAGGAGTTTCTTCCTACCTCTATTGAAACGCCTTCCGATTTACTTGGCAACGCAATGTACAAAAACATTCTTTTTGAATTTAAGAGTAAAACAGCGAGAGATATATCGACAATTCGCAATACGGAGTTTGATACCATTTTTCTTCCCGGAACGTCTTTTCGAATTAAAGAGATCATCGCAGACTACGCCTATAACGATGTGATTGTTGATGAAAAAAGTATATGGAAAACACATAAAGAATTTATTAAAAAATATGAGCCCTATTTCCTTAAAGTCGATTTAAATAAATTAAAAACAAGACATCTCGACAAGTATAGCTTTCGTCTACTTGACAAAGAAGTTAGCGAGTATTTTAACAATATCTATGAAGTATTTAAAGCTGGTTATGACCCTGTTATTAGAATTGTACTCGAGGAAATACCCAATAAGTCGCTGAAGTAATAGCGCTGGGCCGAAACTGGGCGCGACCTAAGTTTCACCTATTTTGTAAAATACAAAATGTCATGGCGGCATTCTAACCGATCACTCTAACATAAAAAGTGTTCTCAGAGTTCCATTTTTAATATTTGGTCTAAAATAATTAATTTTACGAATCAAAAGCATTGCAAATATCCGCTTAATTAATCAGACTGAATATCGAAAGATAATCAGTGTTTAGTTATTATTTGTACTTTGCAACACCTTTAAATATAACACAAGAGGAGAATCTCATCGTGTAATGTTTTTTGCTGTGAGCAGTCTGGACAATGAGGCATTCTTTAGAGGAAATAAAATTATGAAATTTACAATGCTTAAATTATTGATCACGAAAAAAGGGAAAAAGCTTAGCTTTCAATTCCCTCTCGAAATTATCATTGCCCTTATCGCATTACTTCTTATAATTACTTGGAAAATATGGATCCTTATTCTTTTGCTACTCCTTGTGATTAAAAAAGTAACGCCAACTCAGGTTCGCAAGTCCCCTCTCACCTTTTGGTCCCTCTATCAAGGAATAAGTGGGTTCTCCCTTGATTTCAAATCAAAGAAATCGAACGTCGAAATATCATTCAACAACCAAGGCCTAGTACCCAAAGAAAACAAAGTAGCAAATGAGTTTATTCATATTATTATCCCGTTAAATGACGAGGATAATAAAGATGATAGAGTTAATATTCGCATCCCGCTGCAATTATTATCAGCAGGGATTAAAATTGGCCGATTTATGCCGAATAATATAAAAGCTAAAGTAAACGATGCTCTTGCTGAAAGAGGAATCAATATCGATACAAAAAGCACTGAGCAATTAAAGGAATTACTTCAAGATCTTTCAATTGATATAGAAGAAAAAGAAGGTAGAGCTGTCCGCATTTATTGCAATTAGGAGTCTATTCCCTTCTACAAAAAACTCCCGTCTTCATTATTAAAAAAGGTAAGGAAGAAATCGCTTTCTTTTTTTGAAAAACCTATAATACCGTTTTTCACGATTTAGTGCCCTTTCTTCACATTGGATACGTAATTTTAAAACCCAAAAATTTAAAAGAGAAAAGACAATGGCGGTAAAATATAAATTCATCACCATTGGCAGTGCCGCAATTTCCAAAATGACCCCCAAATAATTAGGGTGTCTAATATATTTATAAATTCCATGATGAACAATTTTCTGATGGGGTAAAATCATCAGGCGAACAGACCACCGCTCTCTTAAAGTTGAGATAGCAGCAAAACGAAGAGCCTGCCCTATTATAAAAACCACAAAGAAAAGGCCATTGAAAGAAACTGCTTCTTTCCTTAAAAAATATTCAATCAGTATAGCGATAAACCATGATGTATGAATCCATTGCATATAAGTAAAGTTGCGAGGAAAAATTTCTCGTCCACCTTTTTTCCGCATAAGGCGTTCATTATTTGCGGAGTATTTTAACTCCAATAAACGCTGACAGATAATGAGTGCTATCAAGGCCAAATAAAGCATTTTATTCACCTTTGGTTGAGGATTGATTTAAATCCAGCGCAATAAGGCCGACTCCGCACAAAAGGCAGGCCCCATCGCCAGCATATTACCAAGTCCTTGATTCATTTCTTTATCATCCATAATACTCTTTAAAATCAAAAGAACTGAGGTGGAACTTATATTTCCATGCTCTTCAAGGCCTTTAAAACTATAAAAGAGGTCCTTTTTGCTCAAGTCGAGGGCATCCATTAACGAAAGTAACACTTTTGGCCCACCTGGATGGGTTGCAAAAAATGAAATTTCTTTTAAATGAAGATCGAATTTTTTTAAGTGCTCTTCCAAGAAAGTTTTCACTTTTTCTTTTGCGATATCAGGAACACTCTTATTAAGAACTATTTTAAAACCTGTATCAACAAAATCCCACCCCATGACCCTTTCGGTATCAGGAAAAAAACAAGACTCGCCATCCAGCCACTCGAGGCAGTTGGACCGTGCAAGGGGATGATCATCACCGACCATTAAAACACAAGCGGCTCCATCACCAAACAAGCCTGTTGAAATCATATTTGCAATACTTAAATCATCTATTTGTACCGTCAGACTACAAAGTTCACAACTATATAAAAGTGCTGCTTCTTGAGGGTAGGCCTTTAAATAATCACCCAATCGGTTAATACCCGCCACTCCTGCTAAGCAACCAAGGCCAAAAAGAGGGAGACGTTTTGTTTGAGGAGAAAAATCAAAATAATTCATTAACCTGGCATCTATTGATGGAACCGATAGACCTGTCACGGTAGTCGAACAAAGAAGACCTATTTCCTGGGGGCTGATGGGATAATTATTAAATATTTTTTTTAAACATTTTGTCCCTAGCTCCACCGCCATTTTTATCCAAGTATCATTTTTCTGAGAAAAAGAGAGATCTTTTTTATAACTTTCAATGGGCATCGATAAATAACGTCCATTCACTTGCACATTGCGAAAAAGATTAAGAACTCTTTCAGTATTAAAGCGACGTCCCTTCCATAATTTTAAGAATTGATGACTCAATTCCTCTTGCGAATAATAATAAGGAGGAAATTCATTTTCAATTCCAAGAATAAAAGGCATAAGGACAGCTCCTTAATCTATTATCTTTTACTAATGTCGCTGCTACTCATTTTAAGAACAGTCGCAATAATAGGTTCTAGCATATTTTGGCAGGTGAATCCTAAGAAAATAGCAAAGTATCCGAGTTTTCTACTTTATTGATTGAGGGGAGAAATTACCTCAATGTTCGATTTGTGAACTCGAGTTATAATAGCCAGAAACAACTATATTATGAAAATACTAATTTCAACACCTTACCCATTAAACAGTCATAACGGCCCTGCAAAAGTAGTGCTCGAGCTTTTTGATGCCCTAACTCGCCAAGGAGCACAAGTGACACTCCTCGGGGGAGATGATTTAGTTCCTGAGTGGGAACAAAGGGATTCCTTTCAAAGGCGATTTCTCTATCATGAAGCGCTCAAAAACTTTATCAAAGAAAATGCCCATCATTACGATGTCATTGATTATGATCATGAATATCTCCCTTTTAATCGAAATATTTTTCCAAAAACTCCATTAATGGTGGCCCGCTCACTTTTATTAGTTCAGCACTTGAATAAAATTAATTTTCCACGCTCAAAACAATTAAGATTTTTTATTGATAATTTTTGGTGTCGAGCAAATACAAAAAAAGAAATTAAAAAGCGGATTCAAATAAGTAATCAAACCATCTTGAATGCCGACTTAATCAATGTCGCCAACCATCAAGACCGTGATGAATTAATTAAATTAGGAATTCCTAAAAACAAAATTTTAGTTCTTCCTTATGCTATTGGCCCCTCCCATCAACCCCTCTTTCAAAACCTAAGTCGTAGGCCGAGCAAAGAAAGAAGTTTGGTTTTTATTGGTGCCTTTGAATATCGAAAAGGGGCCACCCATTTTGCTCCAATCCTTGAAAAAATTCACGATGAACATCCTGATTTAACATTAAAATTAATTGGCTGTTCTGGTATGTTTACAAAAAAAGAGCAAATACTGCGATTTTTCCCCAAACATTTGGCAGATAGTGTGGACATTACGCTCCAATGTCCGCCAGAGGATTTGCCAAAAATTATTGATGGTGCCTGGGCCGGTATCTACCCCTCTTATGTGGAAGGCTTTCCCTTTGGAGTTTTAGAAATGTTATCGGCTTCAATTCCTGTTGCGGCATTTAATGCTCCAGGAGCTTCAATGATGCTACCTGACCGTTGGCTTGCCTCACCTGGCAGTAACAAAGAATTAATCAATATCCTACTCCCTTTCCTTGCTTCAAGAGAAAGCAATATTAAATTTCGTAAAGAGGCCATTAGACGATCTCATTATTTTTGCTGGGATGAAATCGCTCAACAAACTCTCAATGCCTATGAAAGAGCACTCGGAGTCAAGAATGTTGCTTAAGCTTTTCAGCTGACACGCTAAATCACTTACATCGCTCAAGTCTCAAATAATAATTTAATCTTTTTAACTAACGTGATCCATCTATTGTGACACTATTAATAACACAACTCTGCGTTGTATCAGAAATCATAAAAGCTTTAAAATAGAGGGTTCCTGTGCCTACTTGTGAGGCAAATGTTGAGGCATTATTATTGATTCCACTGGCGCTATTCGCATTAGCAGAGCTTACCGCTAAGGCCCAAGATGAGCCATTATGATAATACCAAGTACTCTTATTTAAAGAAATTTGATAAGTAACCGTACAATCTCCAGTAATAGATTCACTAAAGCCTGTCCAAGCGCTAAAACTAGGCCCTGTCAAAGCACTAATACTCGGAGCTCCCCCGTAATACTTATTAGGCCCAATCGTTAATGAAGTTAACGATGGCAAGGTAGGAGTTGCTGACTCATCATCGGACTCCATTAAAATTCGATATTGAAAATAACGATTATTAGAGACCGTTAAATTGGTAAAATCAGAAAAGTTAAAGTTGGGACTACCAAGATTTACCTGTCCTCCTCCAGCATAATCACAATTTCCACTAGGTAAAAGCGCACTACAATTATTAAGCTCACTAAAATAAAATTCTCCATTGGCATTATCTGGGCCTTGCCACTCTTCCCCAGAGCAGGCTGAGTCATCACAACTTCTTATCTGAATTTTGAGACGGTTGGCCCCTCGCCGATAGAGTTGCGTAATTTCGGCCATATTTAAGGCCCGGGACCAGATCGCTACTTCATCTATAAGTCCAGAGAAATAATGTTCAGTACATGCTGAGAGATATGGCTCTGCACCGATGCAAAGGGGATTGCTATAGTTATAAGTGATATTTCCCGAGGGACTTGTATTTTGGTCAACTAAGGAACCGTTTACATATAGCTTTACCGTTTCTCCATCATAAGTCCCCACAGCATGATACCATTGACCATTATTTAAAGTAGAGGTTGGAATGGAAGCCGGGTGATAGGCGCCGCCAACTTTGACCAGAAAGCATAACTGATTGGCCGGACAAGCGGAGTTTTCATTAATACTAAGTTGGGCCCCTCCATTCTCTGTTTTAGAAACAATATGTCTACGTCCAACTAGATCAGATGGCCGAAACCAGGCCATAAATGAAATGGCCGAAGTCGGAGCAAGAGAAGTATGATATGGAATCTCGACATAATCATCGACGCCATCAAAACTCATACCAGCACTACCTAGTTTGGATGAGCTGGTATAAGTTGCTCCTGAAACAGTTCCATTATTTGTATTGGTGGAAAAATCATTACTGGTATTATTGAGATGCCAATAACCTTCAAGCCCAACCATTAAATCATTATCACTAGTCGCTCCAGTAGACCCTACTAATGAAGCGTAATCGGTCGAATTCTCACTGCCGGCACTTCCCGGGAGCTCTTTCATAAAGGGAAGTTCCGTTACCCAGGATTTTGTTGTCCAATTTGCTGAAGTTCCAATATCCATAATCGGAGAATCATAATGACCAGCGTATTTTTGTTTTTGCCGGT
>JBFGZE010000122.1:0-6550 GCA_041586955.1 Bacteriovoracaceae bacterium | reverse complement strand
CGATAACTCGTATAAAGATCAAACTGATTAATCAATTTATTAGCATGGATATCTAACTGAGGGATCAATTCATTTTTTAACAAGATCTTAATCTGATGTGTTTACCGTTTCTCCCCAGCAGACTTCTTAATCTTTAAGATTTCAACAAATAAACTATAATAATGCTTCTTTTTAATTTTTTTGGACTTATCACTAACCCATAATTGATAACGGTCGCTATTAATGATGATATCAAGAGTAAACTTTTTAAGTTTGGGTACCTCTTGTAAAAAATTTTTTTCGACATTGAAACCTGCAAGTTTCACATATTTTTTATTCAGTGTAGGTGCACTAAAGATTGCGGACTGTAGGACTAGAGTAATTAGCAATAAAAAAAATCTCATTCCTTATATTAACATTATTCTATTTTTTTTAAAGTCATTGCCAAATTAACCGAAAAATAGGAGTACAACTAAAAGACAGGATGACAAATGAATATCTTTTCCATTATCGGGTTTCTTATTGCAATTGCCGTACTAATCGTTGGACTATTTCTCTCAACAACTAACGTAAAAATGTTCGTTGACTACCCAAGTATGTTCATCGTTTTAGGAGGAACCTTTGCCGCAACTGCTATTTCATTTCAGGTTGATAGACTAGGTGCCCTTTTAAAAGTCTTTTTCTTGAGGGTGATCAAGGGCAAGAAAGCAGACTTTCAAAATGTCATTAAAGAGTTAATGGTCATTACTGAAAAATATCGCAAAGGTGACTCCCTGGCCAATATCAAAGGGTCAACAAGTGATCATTTTATCATCGAGTGCCTAGAACTATTAGAAGATAATATTCTTGATCATGAAGAACTTTTTGAAGTAATGGACTCAAGAGTTCAAAATATGAACAACCTTTATACTGAGGAAGCTAATAAGTTTAAAAGTCTCGGTAAGTTTCCACCGGCGTTTGGAATGATGGGAACCACCATTGGTATGATCGTTCTGCTTGCCAATTTAGGTGGAGCTGACGCCATCAAAATGATCGGTCCGGCAATGGGTGTTTGTCTTATTACGACTTTGTATGGTGTTGTCATTGCCAACCTTGCCGTCATCCCTATCGCTGAAAACCTCATTGAATCGTCAAAAGAAAATTATTTAAAAAATATGATTATTGTTGAGGGCATCAAGCTCGTACAAGCAAAAACAAACCCTGTTATTGTAGCAGAGAAACTCAATAGCTTTCTTCATCCTTCTCAAAGGTTAAATTGGAAAGAGGTAGTGAACTAATGGCCAGTAAGCAAAAAATTGCCCCTCCACAAGATGAAGGTAGTGACGATCAGGCGTGGCTAACAAGCTACGCGGATCTAATGACCCTTGTCGCCTGTTTCTTTATCTTAATGATGGCCTTTGCAAACTATGATCCAAAAGGCTTTAAACGAAAAACCAAAGAAGTTGCGGAACACTTTAGTGGAAAGGCCTTAAATGAAGAAAAATCCAAAATAGAGGAATTAGTTGAAGAAATTGCCGGCCATCCAGATTTGAAAAAATTAACAAAAGCTGGAATTGTGAATGATGGCCTCAAGGTTACTTTTAATAGCAATCAATTGTTTGATTCGGGGAAGGCCACTCTTAGACCCGAGGTCAAAGAAATCATTCAGATTATGATCTCTTTGATTATGGAAAAAGATAAAGGATACCGTGTCATTATTGAGGGTCATACAGACAACCTTGGAGTTGGAAAAACCAGCCGCTTTACAAATAATTGGGAATTAAGTTCGGCCAGAGCATCAAGCATTGCTCAAGAATTCGAAAATATGGACTTTAATAAATCACAAATTGTCGCATTAGGATATGCCGATGCGAGACCCTTAGCGCCTAATCAAGATAATGAGGGAAAGAATATCTATGAAAACCTAGCTTTAAATAGAAGAGCTGTTATCAAGATACTTAGCCCAATGAAAGGTATTAAAAATAAGAAACTCGGTCTCGGGGTTTATTTTAATGAAGACGAAATTATTGAATAATAATGATAACGATTCATTCACTCCAGACGCTAAAATAACGGCATCGACTTTTTAGCTCACCACTCAATTTGTCAACATTTTTGCCTAAAAATATGCTTTAATTGGTTATTTTTCTTGAGCTATGGTGTCCTCACGACGATTCTATCGACTCAAGGTTTTATCTAAAGTGCCTGAAATTGGCTCTTGCTGCTGAATGCTCTGCTCTCGAGTTATTTCCATTGTGGTCTCACTGGCCGCTTTACGAGCTGCTAATATCGCCGCCCTTTTGGCCGCTAATCTTGCGGCTTCTTGTGCGGCAAGTATCGCCGCTTCACGAGATGCTCTAATTGCGGCCTCTCTTGCCGCCTCCAGGGCCGCCTTTCGCGCAGCAACTCGGCTGGCCTGCTTGGCCGCTTTTAAAGCTGCCTTTTTCGAAGAATCTAGAATTGCATCGCGGACACTTTCCTTCACTGCCCGCCGCTCATCCTTGGAAAGTTTAATTCCCAATTCCTTTGCCTTCTTTTCTGCTTTAATAATGGCGGCTTTCTGGGCGCCGGCCATTGCCGCTTCACCGGCAGCAGAGCTTGCAGCTTTAGAAGCCGCTTTCTCCGCCTGCTCTTGAGCAAAACGTTGAGTTTTATTATAAAAATCTTTTCCATTAATAAATCTTTTTGTTTTCATTTGTGTTTTTTCACTCGCAAGGTTCGAAATCGCATGGGAATCCACACCTTTCCCCATTCTCTTATTTCCTAATTCGTCGTAGGCCTTTTGCGCTCCCTCTTTAGCAAAACCATCTACTTTTTTTAAGATCTCAGAATTGGCATATTTTTTCGCCATGACACTTGCTCTTTTTTCCGCGACAGAATTGGCGACATCGCCTGTCACTCGAGAAATAATCTTACCGGACACTTTATTGGCCTCATCATTCGCCGCTTTTAAAACAATATTAAGTCCTTTCTTACCTTTAACACGATCGAGGATCTTAGTAGAATGAGAGACTTTCTTAGACTGATCCTGTTCTTTATCATTTTGACTAACTTGAATTTCTCGTGGGTCATCAATTTTGGGATCAAACTTAAAATCAATTTGTTTTTTGGTGTTTTTTCTTCTCTCCTTTAGAGCATCAAATAAGAACAATGCTCCCCCTTTTTTACTAGGTGTTCTCATTTTCTGGAGGGTTTCCATTTTTATTTTTCTTTTGCGATTCTTTATAAGATCTGACCCTCTCCCCTTGGATGAAACTACCATTTCACCGGGTGCAATATAAAAACCTTTCTTAGGGTCTCCAAAGACATCATTTTGAATAAATAATTTACCGCTTAAAAGGCCGATATCTGATTGAACTTTGCCATCAATCGTAAAGACATCTGAGACAATCTCCGTACCCCTGACCCCCATAGCAACATTTGGCGTTTTAATAATAAGACTTCTTTTTTTATTTTTCACCGTAAATAAGCTGCGAAGTTTTCCACGCACCAGATTATAAGAGGCATCCCTATCGTCTTTCTTTCTCATTTCTAATTTTTCGAGGATGAAAATGGAGCGAGGGCCCACATGAAAAATGGTATCATCCTTCATGAGAATTTTAGCATAACCCCCCTTTTGGGTTTCAATGCGATCGCCTTGATATAAATGCGAGCCATTGGTTAACCGTGACTTCAACTTATATTCATCAATTTTGTCCACCTTCCCATTTATTTTTATTATGCGCCCAATTTGCTCATTGGCATGAATAGGGCCCAGGCCCAAGGAGATGATTATTAGAAGAAGTATTTTCATAGCATTATCCCCTTTTGGATTTACCTTATTCTCTCTCATATTTTTTTCTATCCTACTTATCGGTAGTTACATGGAACTGCTTGAGGGATTTTGTCAGGAATTATTGGCGCTCGAGTTATTTCCTACCTTCCCTTAGAAGTACTAACCTATTAAAATTAATGGAAATGACAATGATACGAACCATATTTTACGTAATTATCTTGAATGCTATAACTCTCTTTTCGCTTCAAGCCTCCTCCATGCGGGAAATTCAAGAAGTCCGTCTCGCCAAGGCGGAACTGGCACTTATCGATGGCCTTCCGAAAAAGGCCTTACGCCTGATATTGAAAAACATCGAATCCACTGAGCTTCATGTGCCCAGCTATCTTTTCTTGGCGAATTGGCATTTTAAAAGAGGCAATAAGGCCCAAGGTCTTAAGGTCTATTACCATCTAATTAAAAAACTACACGATCATCGAGTTCTCAAGGCGCGCCTTAATAATCATTTTGAGACCTATCTAAAGGAGCTAAAACCCGCCAATCAACCTTCCCAAAAACTCTATTTTACCATTGCCCATAAATACCTCGAGTTTGCCGACAATCCCCAATTAACGTCTTCTCAGTATTTTCGGTATCTCCACCTTGCTGAAAAGTACCTTCGAATCTGCAAATTCTATCAATATAAGGTACAGGTAACGGAGTATAAATTAGGCCAGATCGCCCTTAAAAAAAATGAACATCAAAAAGCTCTGACTTATCTACGTTCCTCAAAACAAATTCTTGAAGAAGGGCCAGATGATTCTGAGAAGTCAAAAATAATTAATGAGATTGACCTCCTTATTGGTGAAGCTCTCTTAAAGGATGGCCATACCGATGCAGGCTTTATTTATTTAAAACATGTCTCCTCTTCACCCAACTCTTCTGCGGGCCTTCAGCAATATGCAAATTCTTATCTCGGAGCGCTCTCTTCTAGCTATACCTCCACTAGCTTTAGTTATGGACTTAAGGAAAACTCTAATATTCATAGCTTAACCAATGATGAGAAAAGTGATTTTACATCCTATGAAAGTAGTCTTTTTTCCAAGAATGCCTTGATTCATCAAAAGAACCTCAATATCTATTTCACTCAAGGGTTGGGTCAAAATTGGCGTTTTGTTTGGATTGGCAACCTAGCAGACGATAGCACCGTTAAGGATGAATTGCGTTTTAAAGATTATAGAAGTTATTTTTCCTCGTTTGAATTTAAGTACGATAATATGGCGAAGAAATTAACTTCATTAAAGTATGATGTCTCCGTTTCTCAACAACGGGAAGCTAATGACCTCGTCCTTACCCGCACATCAACTACTCATAGCATTGAGGGCTCTCTCGCCTTTCTCTTTAAAAATGGGACATTAACATTATTTATGCCCTATGAATTCATCGATAACGTTGGCAGTGCTAATACAAAAAACTATTATCTCGGCCTCACCTATAATCCTTTTGTGACAAGTTCCTCCTATTCTCCATCCTATACCTTTCGCTGGGGTCAAGAGGAAGAAATCGCAAGTCCCAGTACCAAAGCGATAGAATTGAGTTGGACCAATCAATGGGCCATTAATGACGACTTTAGCCTTTTTGGCAGTTTAATTTATACTCAGCATATTAATTTAGAACCCGAGCTAGATTATAAGGATTATTTAATTAGCTTATCCTCCACTTATATTATTCCTTTTGCCAATTGGCTCTCCCTCAATGCTTCATCTAGTTATGAAACCAAATCCATAAGTGATGGCAGCAAGATAGAGACAATTATTTCAAGTTTAGGCCTAAGCGCTAGTTTTTAGAGAAATGCGGTCATTCAGCACTTAAATAATAATAAGATTCATGCTAAAAATGGGAAAAGGAATATTTTATGACAACCATTAATAATCTTTCACCACGCTCTTTATTGATCATTCTCGATGGCTATGGCCTAAATCAAAATACTCATCTCAATGCGATTAAAGATGCTAAGACTCCAACGCTTGATAATTTATTTAAGCATTACCCCCATACTCAAATTGAGGCCGGAGGAATCTCTGTTGGTTTGCCAAAAGGCGTTTGTGGAAATTCAGAAGTCGGCCATATGAACTTGGGTGCAGGCCGACCAGTAAGACAGGACCTCGTTTGTATTAATGAAAGCATCGAGAAAAATCAATTAAAAGACTTGGAAGAACTCAAAAAATTAATGAATTATGCCAAGACCGGTACTAAACGCATCCATCTTTTTGGCCTACTCTCTGATGGTGGGGTCCATTCCCATATTAACCATATCAAAGAAATCGCCGCCCTTATCTCTCAAGAAAAAGATATTGAATTATTCCTTCATGCATTGATGGATGGTAGAGATACCCCACAAAATATTGGCCAACGTTATATTCAAGAAGTTGAATCTTGGAACACCATAAAGTTGGCCTCGCTTCAAGGGCGATCCATTGGCATGGACCGCGATAGGCGTTGGGCTAAAATTGAACTGTCATATCAGACGATGATTGGCCAAGGGGCGACCACAAATTTGAATGCTATTGATTATATGAAAGAGCAATATAATCAAGGCATCTATGATGAGTTTATTACTCCTGTGCTGCTCAATAAGGATTACGCTATCCGTGAGGGTGACGCTTTCTTTTTCATTAACTTTCGTCCTGATAGAGCGATTCAAATGAGCCTTGCCCTCGCCGACCCCAAGTTTAAAGAGTTTCCTGTTCCTATAAGGTCAGGTTATTTTCTCTGCATGACTCCCTATATCCCGGATGAAGTAGAACTGCCCATTCTTTTTAATAAAGAAAAAGTTAAAGG
>JBFGZE010000121.1:0-6565 GCA_041586955.1 Bacteriovoracaceae bacterium | reverse complement strand
GGATATCCATATTTGGTCCGACAAACGTACTACTTTCTGTCGCGTAACGTCTGGTCAAAGACTGGAGTTCTTGTCTTGATAATTCATTAGGATCAACCTGAATCCCGCCTTTTGCTCCGCCCAATGGCAAACCAACCAGGGCACATTTAAAAGTCATTAACATGGCAAGAGCTGCTGTTTCTGAGAGGTCAACACGAGGGTGAAAACGAATCCCACCCTTACCAGGACCAAGAGTCATATTATGCTGAACCCTGTAACCCTGAAAAGTTTTAACCGTTCCATCATCTAGACGAATAGGAACAGCAACCTGAAGGGCCCTTTTGGGGTATTTTAATCTTTCAAGAATGTTTGGATCGAGGCCCATTGAACCGCCAGCGATTTCCAATTGTTTAAATGCGTCCTGAAATAAAGGACTTTCAAATAGGCTCATTTTTTTCGAACTCCTGTGGGATAATATTTTATCAATCTACCAAAAAAAATTTTGAAAAACAGCCTTTTTTAAAAGGATTCCTGAAAAAGTAATTGAAATACCTGATTAGAGTTGCTGCTAAAGGCCATATGATCCACATTCTGGCTGGAGCTAATACGAGCACTGATTAATTTTGTTAGCGGTCGATCAAATGACGTACTCCACGTTTCCTGATTCACGTCATATTTTGAAGATATTTGGAGATTGAGATTCTCAATCTGGCGGCGACCGTACACAATAATATCACCCTTAAAAGTCACATCCGCATAGGTATAAAATATGGGGTTATCAAAAATAACCTTTGCCTGTCTTTCAAGGATACGCGCCTTAAACTTCAATTTACAACGGGGAGAAAACTCCGCTTGAGCGCTCGGTTTAAGTGCCTTCTGAACACGCCCCACCGTATGCAAGGTTGATCCTTCCTCGGCACGCTTAATTTCGCCAGAAAGGCGTTTATCAAAGTATTTAAGGACATGACGATTAAGGTATCTCTTCTTTTCCTCAAAAGTGGGCAGGACATATATACCTGTAGACTCAAGATTCCAATTTTCCACATACTTTTCCTGCTCATCCCAATGAGTAAAATACTCGCGCATGCGAGTCATCACGCCAGCATTATCTTCAATCAGAATTTCATCAATAATAGGACCCTTTTCGTAGGGAAGAGGCCCTAAGTCATCGGAGGGGATAAAATTACTGGGAGTACGCCCACTATTGGCGCGATGAGTGGAACTTATGGAAAGCTGCTGAAAGGACAATAAATTGCCTTCCTTGCTTTGATCCAAGGCCCTACATTCCCATGTCATAAGGCCAAAAATGGCCAAAAATATCATCTTCATCAATCCTCCCTCATCTCTCGGGAGAATAATCTGCAAAGAAAGTGCCAAAAAAAGGCCCATACCAGGAGGAAATGGGCCTTAGATTACGGCCAGATGGCCATATCTTTTGAAAATTTGTGACTATTGTCTAATTATTGTTCAATCATCTCTTGAGTTTCGCTCAAAAGGGCCTCAAGAGCTTTTTTAGTCTTCGCATCCATTTTCATATTTTTCTGCTGACTTTTCATGGCCTTTAAGAAAGCATTAGCGGTCATTCCCGTCGGCAGAGTCTTCTTTTTTGTGGCCGTGCGACGAGTGGCCTTTAGCACACCCCCACTAGCAATCAGTTTTTTTAATTGACTTCTTTTTGTCACTTCACCAGCGAGAATTCTCTTTTGAATTTTCGTTTTCAAAGCACCGCCTTCCATGGCGTCAAACTCAAGTAAAACATATTTTTCAATATCGTATTTTTTAGACGCTTCTTTTAGTTTTTTACTCAGTTTAGCGATTAACAGACTGCGATGAACTTCTGACTTTGAAATACCAAGGGCCTGAGTAATTTTTCTCTCGCTGGCACGGGTGGCCTTTTGATAATTAAGAATACCATCGGCCTTATCAATATAATGAAGGGCCTCACGTGAGCTATTCTCTGAAAATTGAATCGCCATTAATTCTTCAGCGGTTTTATTTTCAATGATAAAACACGGGCATTTATCCATTTTAATGGATGTCATCGCACGGAAACGGCGCTCACCACAAATGAGAGTATAAGTGCGACCCGTCCGGTGTAAAACAAGTGGCTGAATAAGGCCATTAGCCTTGATATTGGCCGCTAATTCTTTAATCGATGAATCATTAAATTTAGTTCTAACTTGCTCAAGGACTTTAATATCCTTTAGACGGATTTCATCAAGTTTAGCGCCTTTTAACAGCTTTTCGTCGCTTAGCTTAAAAAGGTCTTTGAGATCTTTGTCTATTTTTGTCGATAAATCGAGCGTCTTACGATTTTTTTTCGCAACTCGAGGTGCAAACTTCTTTGCCATAACGTCACTCCACTTCCTTGTGTTTACCAGTAAATTTAGTTTTTTAGAGGTCCAGAGATGCCCAGAGCGCCTGATAATCCTTATATCCCTCTGTCTTTTTATTCATCATAAAGACCGGCTTGCGTAAGGAGATCGACTCTTGCATTTGCACCAAGTTTCTAATCGCTGGTGTGCAATGAAAAGACTGAGCAAGTTCTTCTAAACGTTGTTGCTCAATTTTTCTTCGCTTAGTCACCATTGATGGAATAATTGAAAACTTTAAGTCTGGATTTTCAGTCTCTTTAATAATTTCAAAAGTATCCATTAGTTCTTCTAGGCCATCGATCGAATAATCCTGGGCCTGAGTTGGAATAAGGATACGGTTTGAACAGACCAAGGCCATGATAAGCTCGTCCCCTAACATTGGAGGCGTATCAATAACCACATAATCAAATATGTCTCGTGCTTCTTCTAATCTTAAGCGTAATAGCCGCTCTTTACGCCCAGCGTCTCTTCTGATCTCGGATTCTGAAAGAATCAAAAGCTTAGAGAGATTGGCCAGGTGACGACTTGAAGGAATAACTGAAATATTTTCGTAAAACTCTTCTGGCCCCTCTGCAGGTACAACAACATCCGAAATCGGGACGTCACCTATCAGCCACTCTGGTACAAGGGTACGATGAATCTGTACGCCAAAGGTTGAACTTAAATTTGCTTGGGAATCCAAATCAATGACAAGGACTTTATGTCCTTTATTGGCCAAGTGACTTGATAGTTGGTAACACTGCATTGTTTTGCCAACTCCGCCCTTATTATTGGCCACTGTGATAACTTCCATGATCACACTCCTTTTGCCTCTTTCGTGAGGTCGTTTTCCATAACCACTTAAAATTGTATTCAGTGTCACACATTTCGTCAAAATTCTTGGCAAAAAAAATAACCTGATTATTGCCGCAATGCGACCAGTTTGACAATTATCCCCAAGCGCCCGTATTTAATGAGACTCAAAGCAATTAAAACAAGGAAATCAAAATATGGTAAAATCAATGACGGTCCACGAACTTAAAGAAAAACTGGACCAAGGCCAAGAAATTGTACTCATTGACTGTCGTGAACAAGATGAATGGGATGCTGGCCATATCGCTACTGCTCAATTAATTCCTTTAAGCCAATTCAAAGCTCAATTTGAAACTCTCGATACTGAAGCTGAAATTATCATTCAATGCCGCAGTGGACGACGAAGCCTTCAAGCTTGTATGTTTCTTCAAAGTGAAGGCTATGAAAACTTGGCCAACCTTGAAGGTGGCATCTTGGCCTGGGAAGAAGAGAATTTTCCCATTGAGGCCTAACCAATAAAGAGACCCTTATGTTAGATTTAACAGACGCTACATTTAGCCCCTCCCTCAACCCAATTCCAGAGGCGGAGCTCTCTGACGAACAAGTCTTAGAAGAAATCGTCAAGCTTAAAACCGAACTTGAATCTAAGGTGGTCGTTCTTGGCCATCATTACCAACAAGACGATATTATCCAGTTTGCTGACTACCGCGGTGATAGTTTGGCCTTGGCCAAAGAGGCCGCCAAAATGGATAAACCTTATATCATCTTCTGCGGTGTCCACTTTATGGCAGAAACTGCGGATATGCTCACCGCTCCCACTCAGCATGTCATTCTTCCCGACCTAAGAGCGGGTTGTACCATGGCAGATATGGCGAATCGTGATGAGATAGACCGCTCTTGGGAATACCTTCAATCATGTACAGATGAAAAAATTGTCCCTATTACCTATATCAATTGTTCGGCCCTACTCAAGGCCTTCGTTGGTGATAATGGTGGCAGTATTTGTACATCTTCCAACGCCCAGGAAGTGATCGAGTGGGCCTTTTCTCAAGGTCAAAAGCTACTCTTTTTTCCCGACCAGCATTTAGGCCGTAATACTTGTTATAAGATGGGTATTGGTCTCGATGAGATGGTGGTCTATAACCCCAATTATCAAAATGGTGGCCTAACTCCAGACCAGATAAAAAAAGCAAAAGTTATTCTTTGGTATGGGTATTGCTCTGTCCATCAAGGCTTTAAAAAAGAACATATTGATGACCTTAGGAAAAATAGGCCAGAAACTAAAATATTAGTACACCCAGAATGTAATTTTGAGGTGACACAAAATGCTGATGCGGCCGGCTCAACAGCTTGGATTATTAATGAAGTTGAAAAAATGCCCAGTGGTAGCCAGATTGCCATTGGCACGGAAATTAACTTGGTCAATCGCCTCGCAGAGCAACATAAGGATAAGCAAATTTTTAGCCTCTCTCCTTACCAATGCCTTTGCACTACCATGTATCGCGTACGGCCAAGATGGTTACTTGCCAGTTTCAGATCAATCAAAGATGATAATGCCATAAATATTATTACTGTGCCTCAAGATATCAGGGAGTCCTCTCTCGTGGCCCTTGAGCGCATGCTTTCTCTCAAATAACATAGGACGAGTGAATGATTTACGCGGATTATAATGGAAGTGCCCCTCTTTGCGATGAAGTGATCAATTACCTAAAAGAACGTTATGAAAAACGATTTTTCGCCAACCCCAATGCCATTCATTTCATGGGACAACAAATTCTTATGACCATGGAAAACTCCCGCGCCACCTTGGCCAAATTATTAGGCACGAAACCAAAAAATCTGATTTTAAATTCTGGTGCAACAGAGGGAATTTCTCAAATCTTCCATTCACTTTGCTATAAGCGTGAAAACTTACAGCGCAATACAATTCTTATTTCTGGTATCGAACATTCGGCCATTCTTAATAACGCGGATTATTGGGCAAAAAATGAGAATCTGGAAATTATAACGGTCGAGACCCTAACTGATGGTGTCGTCAACCTTGCGCAATTAACATCCATCATTGAAGAAAAAAAAGACTCTCTCCTCATGGTCGCTGTGATGGCCGCCAATAATGAGACCGGAATTATTCAGCCTTATAAGGAGATTGCCTCTCTTTGCCAAAAAAGTAATATCCCATACCTTTGTGATACCACTCAATTAATCGGGAAAGTCCCCTTTAATTTTGATGACAGTGGAATCGACTTCGCCGTGACCTCTGGCCATAAATTTGGTGCCCAAACAGGAACTGGAATTATCTTATCGAAAAACCCTTCGCTCCTTAAACCTTTTGTCATTGGCGGCGGTCAAGAAAAAGGACTTAGAGGGGGAACTCAAAATTATATTGGTTTTGAAACCATGGCCGTAGCACTTAGTACGTTTCAAGAAAAATGGAAAAAGGCCGAAGCTCTTAAAGAAAAAAGAGCTCAATTTGAAAATCGTATTAAAAGTGAATATCCACAGGCCGTTATTATAGGCGAAAACTCTCCACGAATGGCAACCACCACTTATATCGCTTTTCCCGGGGTTTTAGGCCAGGCAGTACAAATTGAATTGGAATCTTTGGGCATCTATGTCACCACCAGTTCGGCATGTTCTGACAATGAAGCATCAACCAGTAATGTACTTAAATCGATGGGCGTAACTGATGATATTGGTCGCGGAGTTGTTCGTATAAGTTTAGGACTTTGTAGCCAAGTTGAAGATTACGATGCAATTGGTGATGCTCTGATTAAGGCCTATCAAAAATTAAGCAAAATAAAAATTGCCAATTAAAAGCGAAAGGGCTTTTAACGACAGATAATATTCTTATTTTCATCACAGATGGGAGTTAACCCCTTGGTACATAGGGATATGAACTCATTATCAGAGCATTCTTGATAATCTTCAGTAATCGCCCTCATGCTAAAAGCACAGGCGGCTTGCTCCTTTTCCCCACAACGGTCGATGCCACATTGAGCTTCCATTTGTAAGGGGCAATCTGCACGCATGACCGGGAAATGGCCGCCTTCACATTGATCACAATTACTTTTTACGACGCGACAATCTTTATCTAAAACTTGGCAACGCTCTCCCGCTTTGAGTTTAAGAAGCGACCCAATGAGTTCCGGCATTTGGCGGAAAATAACCCGGCCCCCAAAAGGAGAAGGATTTTTTCTCAAATTAAATAGTCGCACTTTAAAAGATTGCTCGCGTCCTCGGTTATCTTTAAATTGAAAAGTGATGACCTTAAATCCTGAGGGAGTAAAAGAAAATTGGTAGTGAAGATCTATTATTCCATCGAGTGTATTCAGAATTTCTAAAGAAGTACAACTTTCATCTTGTGATTTTTCAAGGAAAAGTATGCCCTTCTTCTCTCCGTGTGGAATACGATAAAAGAG
>JBFGZE010000120.1:0-6771 GCA_041586955.1 Bacteriovoracaceae bacterium | reverse complement strand
CCAGCACCCGATACGTCCACTCCGGGCACAAAAAAAGACTCCATTCAGAGTCCACAATTTCAATCATAATGTAAGTTTGGTTGCGGGGGCTGGATTCGAACCAACGACCTTCGGGTTATGAGCCCGACGAGCTACCAACTGCTCCACCCCGCGTTAAAAGCGTGTAATTCTAGCGAATTACCTAAGAAGAGTTTTATGTAATTCGGCGCGCTTTGTCCAGTGTAAATTTGCAACTATTTTTCTCCGACATAAATATCTAATATTACAGCAATCACTTCCGATAAGCCTAGAGTAAGTCACGACGGGGGAATGACATGATCCTAAACGATAGTATTATTACCATTAACACAGAAGAATTAACGGCACACCAAGTACGCATGATGAAGACCTTAAACACATTAATCCAACATGTTTTATCAACTGAAGACGAAGGTGAGTATTTTGAGAGTTCGGCCGAAGTTTTAAGAATTTGTGCTGCTTTAATCAAGCAGGCCAATTTCTGCAAGGGAGTGAAAAGCGATATTCCCTACGGTGAACAAGTTATTGAATACTCCATGGATATTCTCCAAGAGCATATCAATTCAGCAAGGGTCGTTACTTACGATAATTAATAGGAATACAATTAAATGACATAAAAAAGGCTTCCAATCGGAAGCCTTTTAATTTTCTATTTTACGACTTGAGCATGAACATATTTTTTTTGTTTAAATTTCTTAATCTCACGCTTTTTCTTATTATCTTTACGTCTCTGGTGAGCAGCTTCCTTGGCCTCGAAGGCCTCAGTCCTCTCCTGCTTTGCCTCCAAACGTTTTCTCTCTTCAATTTCTTTAAGAGAATTATAATAAGTATCCCGGCGCAATTTTAAATAGCCTTCATCTGTTGCCAACGAGCAATCCTGATGGCCACGTTTTCCTAAGCGAATCGTTTTCTTTGGTGATTGATATTCAATAGCTTCACCGGTCGGAGTTTTGGCAATCGCAGCTAATAATTGACTTTTAGAAACAAAGCGATATTTCCCAGGAGCAATTCCATCAATACTGATACCGCCAATGGCGACACGCTTAAGTTTATCTACTGTCAGCTCACAGGCCTCACAAATACGACGAATTTCTCGGTTACGACCTTGAATTAAGCGAAATTCTAACCATGTTTTACCTGGTAATTGTTTAATGACACGCACCGATTTTGGTTTTAAAAAACCCTCTTCCGTTTGTACGCCATTTCTAAGTGTCCGCAATATTTTTTCGTTAATGGCGCCAAATACTTTGACCTCATAAACTTTAACGACTTCACTTGAAGGGTGCATAATCTGATTCGCTAAATCCCCATCATTAGTCAGGAGTAAAAGTCCTTCGGATAGATAATCCAAACGACCAACAGGGTAAATCCGCTCAGGAACTTCTTTAACAAGATCCAAAACAGTCGAACGACCTTCAGGATCATTAAGGGTGGTCATAACCCCTCTTGGTTTATGTAATAAAACATAAATACGCTGAACACGATCAGAACTGATACTTTCGTTATCAACCATCACCACGTCTTCGTCGGGATTAACTTTAGTCCCAAGAACCGTGACCTGGTCACCGTTGATCTTAACTCGGCCCTGGACAATTAATTCCTCGGCCTTCCGTCTAGAAGTAATACCACAATCAGCAATAAATTTTTGTAATCTAATTTCACGCATAGATGCTCCCTAATCCGTCTTCACGACTGTTCAAGGTTAATATTGAATGAGCTGGAGACTAGCCCTTAATGGGGCTTCTAGTCAACACTTTCCTCAGGTTCTGGAATTTTTTCAATCGCATTTTCAATATCTTGGCCTAAAAAGCTCAAATCAAGGTCAAGCCCACGGGCCTGGTCTACGATCTTTTCCGTTAATTCCTCAAGCTCGCCTTCCTTTGTATTCATCATCTCATCGCCAGACTCTAAAGGTAGCGCTTCAGCAGTTTCTGATAAGCTCTCTCCTGTTAGCTTGGAGAAGGCCGCATCGAGTGCTTCTGATAAGGCCTGCACTTCCTCACCATTATTCATTTGGAGAATATCTTCTCCTAAAATGACAGGTTCATCTTCGATAGGAAGTCCAGTATCTAAATCGATCATTTGAAAATCATCTTCACTTTCTTCAAGAACTTCTGGCTCATTAAAAGGTCCAGCTGTTAAATCATTAATCACTGTCGGTTGAGTAACTGCCGTAAAAATATTGGACTCTACCGCCTCATTATTTAGCGCCACCATGAGGTCATTGGTGACAAATTCTTCAAGGAGGTCAAAAGCAGTTTTTACTTTTTCACCTTCTTCAGTGGTTCGCCGTTTTTCCTGAACCTTTAATGATTTAGTAAAGCTTGTATCTGCAGAAATTGCTTTAATAGAGGAATGTAAACTTTCAAGCTCTTCCATTTCATCAAAAGAGAACATTTCTCTATCTTTAGAGTTAATTAAAGTTCGAATATCAGAAACTTTTCCTATTCCATTTTCGATAATTTCCTCAAGTTGATGCTCTGGAGGTAATTGTGACAGGTCAGGTAAATTGAAAACCTCTAAAAACTCTGGTGTTGTTCCATAGAGAACAGGGCGTCCCATTTCTTCAGAACGTCCAACCACTTTAACCAAACGCTTATCCATTAGGCCACGAACGATATGGCCAGAATCGACTCCTCTGATTTTATCGACTTCTGTTTTCGCCACAGGTTGCTTATAAGCAAGAATCGCTAGTACTTCTAAAGCGGTAGGCGAAAGAACTAAGGAGTTTACTTTAAATAAGTCTTGAACATATTTGGAGAAGGTCGCTTTCGTTCTAAATTGGTAACCTTCGGCAACTTCTACTAAACGAATACCATGATGCTTTGATTCGTATTCAGTTTGGAGACGAGTAATGGCAGTATGGAGGACACGTAGAGGCATATCCTCATCAATAAGCGCTTTTATTTTATTAAGGGGTAACGGTTTATCACCCATAAAAACAATGGTTTCAATGGCACCGCAAAGAGTGTCCTCATTAAGTCCGGTGCGCGCTTGCCATAAACGGTCTTCTTGATCTTCATCGTCAAAACAATCAAGTTCAAGAGCAAACTCGACACCTTCCTCAGTCTCACCATCAATCGCCAACTCGGAAATTGATGAAATGGCGTCGGTATTGTCATTGTCTAAGGTCGGTACTTCTTCAGAGCTTTCTTCAGAACTTTCTTCAGCGCTTTCTTCAGAGCTTTCTTCAGATTCAGCAGCTAATTG
This sequence comes from Bacteriovoracaceae bacterium, assembly GCA_041586955.1. GTDB lineage: Bacteria > Bdellovibrionota > Bacteriovoracia > Bacteriovoracales > Bacteriovoracaceae > JBFGZE01. The sequence goes on along the minus strand of JBFGZE010000120.1, from coordinate 3,543 downwards.
CTCTGGAACTTCTGGGGCCTCTTGAGTTTCTTCTAATTGAGTTTCCTCTTTTATTTGAGTTTCTATTTGCTCAATGCTTTCTAGTGGCCCTTCAATCATATCTTCCACGACTTCTTCCACAGCGGTTAGTTCTATTGAAGTCTCTTCCTGAGTTTTGTACCCATTGTCTTCCATATTGTGTCTCTCTTTTATGACAAATGCCTAATCATTATTGCAAAACGTCTTGAGCGTCTTTTAATTCGTTTGTTAATTCTGGACTCGCCGAAGCCTCATCTATTTCAGGGGAAGTAACTTCCTCTTCTGGTAAAGTCGCCATAGGTTGTGGTTTTTCTTCAAGTTCAGGAAAAGCTTCTTCCCCGCCTTCTTCTTCAAATCCATCCGCTGACTCCACATTAAAGTCAGCTAAAGTTCCCACAACATCAATATAGACATTCCCTTTAGCTTCATTTTGAAAAATTTTAATTTTCTTTAAACGCGCTAATTCGAGCAAGGAGATAAAGGTAATAACGGTATTATCAATCCCTGGCCCACCATTTTTTTCGATCAATTCCTCTAAATGGGTACTCTTTCCTTGCCCTAAATATTCTTTAAGAAAGACTAATTTTTCTTTAATGGATAAACGGTCACGTTTTAAAACGGTATACTTACGGCGCTCACGAATCATAATATCGATCATCGCCTCTGTTAACTTATCCATTTCAACAGGTGTTAAAATTGAATTCACGATGGCCTTGCGATTCACCTTAGGCTTAACGAAAATATCATGACCTTTTTTCGGTAATTGCCATAATAATTGCCCCATCTTTTGAAAATGCTGCAATTCTTCAAGCCGACGGACCAGCTCCGCTTCCGAGGTAATGTGAAGTCCCGAGTGGTTCTTCATATCCTCTTGCAGGCGATGAGACTCTTCCTCTGAAATCGCGGTATTAGATTTTAAGAGCAATAAAGTTGCTGCTAAATAGAGATAGTCCCCGGCGACGTCAAAATTAAGTTCTTGCATCTGGGCCAGATAGGCCAAATATTGTTGCGTGATTTTTGTAAGGTCTAAATCCTTGATGCTCATTTCTTCCTTTTGAATCAAAAGGAGAAGTAGGCCAAAAGGTCCGTCAAAATGATCTGTCTTGACCTGAATACTGGTATCTAACATTGCCTATCCTAGCACTTTAATAAATAAGCTCAACATTCCGTTACCAAATAATAGTGCCGGCATCATGAGATATTGAAAAATATTGGTAAACCACAGGAGTAAAATAAAAACGAAGGAGAAGCGCTGAAGCTCTTCAAATTTGCGGCCAGTCTCGTAATCAAGAAAAGCACTCACCATTTTAGAACCATCTAAGGGGGGGAAAGGAATAAGGTTAAAAACCGCTAAAACTAAATTAATCATAATGCATTGCTGTAGCATCTGTCTGAGAATTTGGTGGAAAGAAAAGTCTAGCGGAACATGGATCACAAGGATCGCAAAAATAAAGGCACTTACAACTGCCAGCATGATATTGGCCAGCGGGCCCGCAAAACTCACCCAGAAAATGCCGGCCTTCATATTTTTAAAGCGCGCTGGATTAATAGGTACAGGTTTGGCCCAGCCAAACATGACTCCGCCAATCATTGCGCCAATTAAAGGAAAAATAACCGTTCCCACCAGATCATAATGATCTAACGGATTCAGAGTAAGGCGACCGCAGCGCTCTGCGGTATCATCTCCAAATTTAAGGGCCATAAAGGCATGTGCGGCTTCGTGACAAACGATGGCCAACAAAAACCCCGGTAATCCAATGGCTATTCTAAGTATGAAACTATCCATTTCCATAGCGTATATAGATATCATTTCGGATAGATTGTGACAAATGGCGCTAGATGATATTTTATAGAGGCTGAGCGTTATCTTGGATAATTTTCTCTAACCTTTGGATTTCAGAAATACTGCGATGTTTAAAAATACTCGCATAATATCCATCTTTTACTTCATTAAAAATAATGAGGGGTAAATCTATTTGACGACTTGGTATGCGCAGAGTCACCTCCATCGCCCCCAATTCACCCTTAAAATTAAATTGAGGAATATGAATCTGACAACCTTGAGTATTAATATCAACGATATTGATCGGAATCCCCACTCCACTACCGGTATCTAAAAATCCCGCTTCATTGATTTCATAACGAGGGGAAAGGCGGCGCTGGGTTTCGGGGTATGTTTTTTTAACATAAAGATTAAAATGCATTAAGCGACTCAGCCCTTTGCCCAGAAGAAAACGGCTCGTCACTTTAGTTATCACCCTATTATGATCCACATGACAATAATGATCCTGTCCTTGTAAAATACCTAATTGCGCTTGGGAGCAACGGTTCGCCACAAGAAAGTTTTCATAAGGAGTCATAAAATGATCTTTATCTCCCGCCAAGACTAAAGTTGGGCACGATGGGCCCCGAATAGGTAGCCTATTTTCCATCCAACGGGTCAGTTGATTGAGAAATTTTTGAGCGTCATTATCATTGGCGCGCGCCAAAACCTTCATCACAAAGTGGCGCCAAGTGCGCAAAGATTTATCCTGGCCATAATGGGTAAAATTAAAAATATTAGAAACCAATTCTTGGGCAAAGCGTGTAATATCTTTCTCATTCAAGGATTGCTTTAACTGGGCCATCAAATGATAGGTACTGTTTTTGAGCTCTAAGCTCATTCCGCCAATCACCAACTTTTCAATTCGATCCGGATATTTTTGACCAAACCAATAGCCTATAGGTGACACGCCGGAGAGCGCCTTAAGCTGTATTTTATGAACCCCTAATTTATTGAGAAATAGCTCTAAATAATCGGCGTAATTTTCAAAATTTAGGCCGGTACCATCTTGATCACTCTCTCCCAGGCCAGGCATACTCACAATATAAACAGGAAAATTTTTTGTGAGATAATCGACTTCTTGGCGGCAGCGATCAAACCCTTGAAAGACATTACATAAAATAACAAGAGGGGTTTTAAAGGCATGGGCCGGTTTACAAAAATAGAAGAAATGAATATCTTGACCTTCGTCAAGCGACAATACATTAGCAGTATTAATGCTCAGTTTAGGGCCTTTCATTTCCTATACTCTCCTCGTTAACCAACTATAAGCTTAACAAAATAGCAACCACTTACAAGCCAGTTAATTTTTCCATTTTTCAGCGTCTTTCACACCTCACCATGCTTTATTCATATTTTTGTTACAATAAAAGGTATTAACTAATTGGCCTTTTTATGATGAAAAAAACTATTCTAATCGGGTTTCTAATCTTTATGAGTGCTCCTCTTTTCTCTGAGGAAAACGCTGAAGTTCGCGCAGAAATTGAAATAAGCAAAGAGATTGCCCGCGACCTAGGTGACCAAGATTTGGAGTTATTAAAAAAGTATGGAAAAGATCTTGAGGATCAGGATTTCGAATTCATCAATCAATTATCAAATGAAGATTACGAAAGAGAATTGAGTAAAATAAAAATACCTATTGGTAAAAAACGCCCCCCCCCCCTGGCAACCATCCCCCTACCGCGCCTATTTAAAAAAAGGTT
>JBFGZE010000119.1:0-6887 GCA_041586955.1 Bacteriovoracaceae bacterium | reverse complement strand
TTTGCTCATCACCTGCATAAAATGCTAGGCCCAGAGCAAAGTAGTATCCTGGGCCAAGATTGTTATTATATCGATCAGGCCCATAAGTTTGACCATGATGGGGGGGCCGTCAATTTTGATCACCCCCAGGCCCTGGACTTTTCATTAATGGGAGAGCATTTGGAGCAATTAAAAAGGGGCCAATCTATCGAAGTGCCTCTTTATGATTTTACCACTCATACAAGACGTAAAGAAACCATCAACTTTCCATCAACACCTATTATTCTTGTGGATGGCATTCTCATTTTTTCTCAGGATTGTGTCGTTGCCCAACTCGATTATAAAATTTTTATTGATTGCCCAGAGGATCTGCGCTTTGAGCGTCGCCTTGGCCGTGATGTGAAAGAACGTGGTCGAGATCCTGAAGGTGTCCATTTACAATTTTATGCTCAAGTAAAACCGATGCATGATAAATTTGTGGAATCCTCTAAATATATTGCTGACGATATTGTGACGGTCGACAATTTTCGGGAGCAGGCCGATTATTGGCATGATAAATTAAGACAAGAGCGATGATCAAAAAAACAAAAATATTGGCGTGAACTCATTCTGTTCCAATTTAAAAAATAATCGGTGACCATTGATTAGACGGTGACAATTGTTTAGCTATCCGTTTAGGAGGTAAGTTGCTGATTATTTGATTGCACTCTTGGCACTTGTTTTGCTCTCTTAATAAGAAATATTAAATGGGGCAGAAATTTTGGAGAGAGAATGAAATTAATTGCGATGATTTTTTTGACCCTTCTGGCCACGAATAATTTTGCTGCGAAAAACCTACAATTATTTTGTGATGGCGGCATTATTTATAATTCCAATGGTAAAAATGTTAAGTATTTTAGTACAGAGGAAGCTTGTTTTGAATCGATCAAGGGGAGTCTTTTTTGCCATAGAGGAAGTGTCTATGATTCGAGCGGTCGCAAATTAAAATGGTTAGGGTCACAGAGTCTTTGTATTGAAGCAATTAATGGCAAATTATTTTGTAATGATGGCGTCGTCATCAGTAGTTCAAATAAGAAAATCAAAAACCTTGGTTCGCAGGAATCATGTATTGAGGCGATTGCCGGTGAACTTTTCTGCTCTCAGGGAACTATCTATAATGTCCAAGGGAAAAAACTCAATATGCTTGGAACTCAGTCAAAATGTATCGATACGATTAGTAATTTAAATTGAGCAAATTTTTATGAATAGGGGAGCCGCTATTTCACGCTCTCTTTTTATAAGGCCTTTAGGAATATACTTTGTCCATAAAACTGATGGTTTTTGTCGGAAAGCTTTGCGGAAAGGTAAAAAGTAACTCACTATGATAGGTATCCCAATAAAATTTATTTCTCTAAAGAAAAATCCGATAGGTGAATTGATTGTTAGAGACAAAAGCTATCTGCCAAGATTTTTTGCTTAGCTGGTTTTGGGGTTAGGGTAAGTATGCTTAATTATACTAAGAAAAAAAAATTTAGGCTTTTGGTACTGGTTGGCAGTAAAATAAAATACTATGGTAGACGATAAAATGCGCCAATGTGTGCACCCAGTTCAGATTATGGCCTATTTTAACGAGATTATCGTTAAGAGAGGGGAAGTGACTGCCTGGCAAGTCATTGATGGTAAGCGCCTCATCATTAGAGGCATCTTCCAAAAAGTTGAAGCTGAGTTTCTAATGCTTGGTGCCAATTCTCAGTCCGCCGAAAATCTTCTTAAATTCGAAATTGAGAGAGAGGTCTACCTTCATTGCCCTCATAAAAACTTTTTGGCAAAAACTAAGCTGACCAGCAATCAAAATAAGGCCCTAACTATTGAAGTACCAAAAGATATACGCTTGGAAGAGGCCCGAGATAATCAGCGTTTTTATTTTCAAAGACGTGATGATAAGGAAATTAGCATTTACTTTGATAAGCTTTCAGAAGAAAATCCAAGCTATTTTATTATCAATGATCTTTCAACGACTGGGGTTGGTGTTATTATTGAGGCGCTTTGGCTCAAGAAAATGAAAGATGGAGATAAGATTTTTATTAAAAGCATGTCTGATCACGACTTACCAGGGCCCATCGGTTGTGAGTTTATTCACTCCCGGCCATGGGATGGTTATGATATTGATAATCCCGATGATGATTATTTCCTCGTTGGTTTAAAGTTTGATTCTCCTCTTGAAAAATTAAATTACCTTCCTGATAACCTGCCCGATGAAAACAACTCTCGCCATCCCTTAAAAAAGCGTAAAGATGGTTTCTTTTATGGTTATACCGAGCTAGAGCAGCAGGGAATTTTTCACTCGATCGGAATGAAGGATGTCACCCTTTGTGTGGCGATTAAGGAGGCCGATGAGTTTTTGGGGAATCTCCAATATCTTACGAGCGATATGAAGCGTAACTTTCTATCCCATATTGATTTTAAGGTACTAGGGACGGCCTTGAGAGTCGCTAGAGATACCCTCGTAACCTCGCTATTGGAAAACACCAGCTCAAGTCTGGCCTCAGAGGTTCTCCAAGAATTACGGGATCCTCGTAGTGGTAAAGAGATTCATAAGGCCCAGCAAGACCTCATCAAAAAAATCCGTGAACTCGAGCGTAAGGGTTTGATTTTATTAGATGAGAAAATGTTTGGTACTTACGTTTAGTCTATAAAGTCTACTTGCGAAATGCGCCTTCTTGTTTTTAATGTCGATTGCTCCCGTGGTCTAATTCTGGACTAAGGAGGAATGATAAATAAAAGAGGGACTTAGAGTCCCTCTCTTTTTCTAGTTACAATGAGGTATACGGAATGATTTTTTGAATTGAATTGTTCCTCTCGCTCGACGAAGATCGCGGTCAGGATTCATACTTTTGAGTTTATAAACTGGGATCAGATAATTGGTAGGAATGGTCGTTGGTAATTGAGCATAGCGAATACAATCACCGCTATTATCTCCACCTTCCTTATACTCTACACACTGAGATCTTGTCGTTTCAATTTTTGTACTGGCAAATACTCTTTTTCTTTTGACACAAATGGGCTCATCATCACTAATTCTTCCGTCCCACTCGATACAGGTTGACACTTTTTTGATCGTTCTCAATCTATCGCCGTTTTGGCAAAGAAAAAACACGGAGGTATTAAACCCACCACCCTTTTCCATCCGGACACTTGGCTCATCGAAACTCAGCCGGGAGTCTTTTTTTATTGTGCTCCATGAGCTATTTTTGGTGGGCATTTCTTTAGCTCTAAACTTGCTCCAAAAACCGGCCTCTATGCTTGAGACTAATAGACAAAGGGACAATGCTGCAAACAATCCTTTCATAGATCTCTCCTTAGTTGGTAAAAAGTGAGGTGATTCTCTAACAAATTTACTCAAGTTGTAAACATAAAATTTATTTAGTTTGTGCGAAGGGTGGGCCTACGGCCTTTGTGTGAAGCGCATAATGTGCTCCGCCAAGCGAGATAAAGGGGTCCATCCTCTATTGTGCTAAAAGGAGATCTTCAGAAAAATTCGTGAATTAAAGCATAAGGGATTAATTTTATTAGATGAGGAGATGGTTAGGGCAGCGTCAAATCTATAATTTTTACTACTGTTGATGCGGCGAGTTGAGGATCGTGCTAATCACTTCATGGCCTGATCATAAATCGAGGAGATGTGATTATGAAGATGCTGCCTACTTTTGTTGTCCTAATTCTTTTATCCAATTTATCCAATGCCAAAGGCCTCTGTCGGCCTCTCCCTGAATTTCCTCACGCCGATTATTCAAAAAAGGATAAGGCCCGCGAGTTGGAATTGTGTCAGTTAGAGTTTTTTAATGATGATTTTATGGTGACCACTAAAAGAGGAAATCATTATATTGCCGCCTGTCCAAAAATTAATAGTACCAATCCTGGTGTGGATATTTATCGCGTTCCCGTTGGGATAGGTCGCACCGAATTTATTCAGAATGAATGTAAAAAACGTAAAAGAGCTGGTAAAAAAATTGCTAAATATAAGCAATCGGTCTCTTGCTCTTACACTCCTTCAATCTTAGGCTATTATCCCATGTCTCGCTTTTTTAAAGCGGGACAGGTTCCTGTGGCGGTCTATCGAGAAATGGCGATTGACGATCATATCAATAATATTCAGAGAACTCTTAAAAAGATTCCTTTAAAAGGAACCATAAAATTAACGTGGGGAACGGTATTAAAGGCGACGGCGAAACCGAGGTCGTTTTCTAAAAGAGAGTTCTTTTTTACTGAAGATTTAACAAATATATTTGGCGCTTTATCGAAAAACCCTCGTGGTGAAACTCGTTATAAAGAAATGAGCGGCTCTTATCGTAGTTATGACCAACGCTTTGTTGGTTTTCAAAAAGGGAAACTCTTTCACAATGTGATCGACCGCAATTTTGTTGAAAAATTACCTGCTCAATCAATGGCGCATTTAGAGAAGGTGGTTCAGTTAAAAGACATCTCTGATATGTTAGTTATGGATTATCTAATGGGTCAACAGGATCGTGTCGGAAATATTCATTATAAAGAATATTGGGCCTATATGTCTGGTAAGGGTCATTTAAAATACAAGAGCTATGATCCCGAAAAGAAAAAGGATGTGGCAAAAATGAAGGCGAAAGGGGCGGTCGTTGTTAAGCGAATGTTACTCAAAGATAATGATTGTGGCGTCGCTAAAACGAATTATTTTAAGGCCAAGAAAATTACCGAAAAAATTACCCATATCAATCCTTTCACTTACACCCAATTGAATCGCTTGGCCTCTCTCGTTGAAACCCAAGAAGTTGAAACTTATTTTACTAAAAGTCTTAAATTTACGAATTATAATTACAAAAAATTTAAAGAAAATGTTAAAGAACTTAACTCTTTGGTGCGTACTAAATGTCAAAAAGGTCAATTGAAATTAGATGCCGACCCAGAAGGCTATTTAAAAGGTCATTTCCAAACCTCTTGTGATATCGAATAAAAAGGAGAGTCACGATGAAATTATTTAATATGCTGTTTTTAATTATTCTTTCTTTGGGCGCAGAAGCTGTTGTGCATACTACTACTCGCGGTAAAGAACCATCAATTCGAGTCGAAGTTTATGACACTCGAATTGGAGAAAATGTCCTTATTCCTTTGGTGAGTTTAGAAGAAGATGTCAATGTGGTGATTGAAGAAAAGAATATTCTCTCGGGAGCCAATATTGAAATTGATGGTGTGATGAAAAAATCGCGCGGGCGTTATATTCGTCTACTGGAAGCGGAAGGGCTCTCTTATCAAGACCAATTAAAAGTGGAAGGAGCGCTGGCCAATGGCCAAAAGCTTTATATTTATGAATGGAATATTCATAAAAATCCCTTCATCCAAGCTCTATATCCCGATGAATTACCCTATGGGGTATCAAAAGTCCGGGAGCCTTTTGCTTGGGACTCTGCGAACCCCTCTGGTACCTGGGCCTATTATTCAATCGAGGCGATTAACAATTATGGAATGAGTCTCGTTCTTAATCCCCCGCGGGATATGAAAAAGTTTTGCCCTAAGTTTAAAAAGCTCACGATAGAGCAGAGAAAATATGTATGGGTTCATTTACTCAACCAGATTGCTGAGCGCGAATCGGCCTTTGACCCCTCTGTTGGCAACGATGAATCGCAATTTGAAAGAGGGAATGGATTAACTGTCATTTCACGTGGCCTGTTACAAATTTCCTTTCGCTCGAGTCAAAACCCTAAATATGTTGCCAATGGTTGCTTGGCCAGAACAGCTGCCGAACTTCACGATCCTCGACTTAATCTTGGGTGCGGAATCGCTATTATGACATATTTAACCAGTCAAAACAATTGTCTTTCCTGTCAAAAGGGATATGGAAAAAAGAAAAGATGGAAAGGGGTATCGGCCTATTGGAGTACCATGCGATCAAAATATAAAGTTGGGTGTAAGTTTTGCTCAAGTGGCACGGCGACTGTTGGTTATAGAAAAGAAATTGCGAATGCTATTAAGAAATTACCTATTTGTCGAAAGTAAAAAATAACAATAGGGATGAGAGAGGAAAGAGGGACTTAGTATCCCTCTTTTTTTTTATGTTCCGAGAAATTTTTTATTGCCCAGTTAAAACAGAAAAATCGCAATGTTCATTTTGAAAAATAAAAAATGCCATTCAATCAGGCACAGGATTAGTGCAGTTACTATGAAAAAGAGAATATTATAATTAAGGCCTTGGTTCTATTGGCAGGTCTCGGTAAAGAAAGTTCCGGTGGCGGGAGAACCTCCCTGATCACAGCTGACTATTAAACCGGCGTTTTTACCTGAAAAGACATCGGTGCTGGCACCGGCAGAAGAGAGATCCCATCCGGTGGTATCGAGGGTCGTTAATGCCGTTGTGTTACGAAACATGCTGCTCATATTGGTGACGTTTGTCGTGTTAAAATTGGAAAGATCAAGCGAGGTTAAGCTAGAGTTAGCATAAAACATCCCTCCCATATCTGTGACATTTGCGGTATTAAAGCTGGAAAGGTCCAAGGTCGTTAAGCTGGAGGCATCACGAAACATATAATACATATTGGTGACATTGGACGTATCAAAGTTGGAGAAATCCAGGGTGGCCAAGCTTGAGGCACCACGAAACATTTCACGCATGGTGGTGACATTGGCCGTATTAAAATTGGAAAGATCCAAAGTGGTCAAGCTAGGTGTACCATAAAACATATAACTCATACCGGTCACATTTGCGGTATTGAATCCTGAAAGATCTAGTGAGGTTAGAGCAGAAGTATTTTGGAACATCTGGGCCATATTAGTGACGTTTGCCGTATTAAAGCTAGAAACATCGAGCGAGGATAGGCCGGAGACCCCATAAAACATAGCTCCCATATTAGTCACATTAGAAGTATTAAAATTGGAGAGATCCAGAGTGGATAGGCTTGAGG
>JBFGZE010000118.1:0-7330 GCA_041586955.1 Bacteriovoracaceae bacterium | reverse complement strand
GGAGATTCTAGAGATCGCCGATTATTTTTATAAAGGCGCACGTGAGTTCCTCCCCACACTTAAGTCAATTAAGTCTCGTATTATAAAAGGCTATCCAAATAGTTTTTCAGTGAAAGATATCATTCACTCTCTTGATATTTTCGAAGACTTCTATGCCCAGCAATATTATTTCGATAAGGCCTATGATCACAATGAGGCATTACTTGCCAGCAAGACCCCTATTAAAAGCGTACAGCGACCAAATCAGAGCGACGTCAACCTTTTAAGTAAACCCCAACTCAGTCTCTATCATAAGAAGTTTACACACTTTGCGACGGACTTCCGCTACTTTCGTGATAATAATGGTAATTCCTTTTACGGCCATCATTATCGCCGCCATAAAAACGGCCTAAAGGAATTAGGCCTTATCAATTGGTTTTTCCAGCACCTTTTTAAGGCCTTTGGCTCTTGGGACAAGAAAGACCAGCAATATCTGGTCAACCGTGAGGAATTGGAACAAATCCTCCTCTCATTTAAGCCCATTCTTGAGTATTTCGACCTATGGACTGGTGATTTTGATAATTTTGCGAATAATATTCTGCTCTTATCCGATCTATTCCAACACCAAAGCGACGGCGATGGAGCTCTCAATGTCAAAGAAGCAACAGAGTATGGCTCGATGGTGTTTAATGCCATATCACTGACCGACCGCTTTATTAAAGAGCTAGATAAAATCTGTGATAACCAGGGAATAGATGGAAAAATTGCCTATCCTGTGAACTGCCATAGACAGAATATCTTTCATATTTACTTTAATCGCCTCAATCTCAGGAAGGATTACCCTCTTCTCTATACTTACGCGACGACATCTTCCCCTCAGGAAATTATTAACTTTGTTCAAAATGTTGAAGGCTTCGCCAGAAATATCCCTAATAATGAAATCCCTATGAACCGCAAAGACTTTGTTCTTCTTATTGGCGCTCTCAAAAACATTGAATCTGCTTTTATTAGGATGGATGTCAATCATAACAATGTCATTGATCCAGATGAACTTAACAATGCCTTTCACTTATTCCGAGATTCAATTATTAAGCTCGCAGGTCTTGATGAAAGTGAACAGAAATACGCTCATTCCATCTTCATTTACCTGGTCAAATATCTTGAAGTCCCATCAAAATCGGAATTAATGAGATTTCATTATAACCCCTTTGAAGAGAAAGAGATTCCTGCGTATAGACTTAATATCGGTGCCGTCCTATACTACCTCGTAAAACAATAGCCCAGCAAGGAGCTTTTTATGAGTGATCACGATTCGACCACTATTATCATTAGTCAGTCAGTGGCCATCCTCGTCGATGGCAATAATATAGAACGCAGTATTCATAATATCACTAAAGATCAATCATCAATGGTCAATTTTGATACTCTCATCCCTCGTCTCCTAGATAATAGAGCGCTCAATCGCCTGGTCTATTTCCGAGAGGGTAAAAATATCTCCAGCAAATTAGGTGAACGCCTCCACCATAAATACCATGGCTCAGTCCGCCCCTGTCATAAATCCGCAGATATCCCACTGACCATCAAGGCGATGCAATTGGCCTCCAAAGTCGATACAATTATCATTATGTCTGGGGATTCTGATTATATTGAGCTGGTCCGCCATCTTAAAACAGAAGGGGTCCGAGTTGAGATTGCCGCCATTGAAAAAACATCCCATCATCTGCTATTAGAAGAGGCCGATTATTTTCACCCCATCACTAAGACGGATTGGTTTAGTCTTCCCTCTCGAACCAAGCAACCAATTAAGAAAAAGACAACTCAAAAATCAACGAGTGAAGCGAAGAAAAAAACTCCCAAAAAAAATTAAGAGCGAATATCGTAATATTGAATGGCCGCGAGTACTAGAGAGTGATGAATTTGACCTTGGTGAATATAGTCATTGACCTGCTCGCGCGCCATTAATTGTACCTCGATATCCTCCAAGGGATCCAATTGTAACTCACCCTCATATTTAGCATTTTCGGCCAGATAGACATGGCAAGTATTGTCCATGATAGCAGGGTTAGGTCGCATAACACCTAATAATGACCATTGATCAGAGATATAACCTGTCTCTTCACGCAATTCTCTTTTTGCCGCGATCAAAGGATCTTCTTCAGGGTTAACCGCTCCTCCGGGAATTTCTAAACTCATCTCCAAGCTACCTTGACGGAATTGGCGCACCATAATCCAATCCCCAGTGGAAGTTTGCGCAATAATATTCACCCAGCGGTAAAACTCCAAAACGTCAAAATACCCTTCGAGGTGACCGTCAATTTGTTTAGTATGAATTTGATGATAATGAAATATTTGGCCGGTGAATATTTTCTTTTTCTGAATAACCTTCCAATCTTTTAAATTCAAAGCTGGATCTCCAGGTCCATAACTTCTGCATCGTAATCTCTGTTAATCTCTTCATTAAAACGTCCGAGAGACTCAAGGTATTCATTATATTTTTCCATTCCCAGTTTTTCTCGCAAATAAAAATGAAAATCTTGAGTAATCTTTTCTTCTTGCTCAGCAAAGGCCGTTGAGGGAATATTATCCTCTTCAGCTTGGTCTTCATAAAAGGACTCAAGAGCATCCATTTTGGCGGCATGATATTCGGCCTTTAACTTTTTATAGCTGAGAAATTCTTCCTCTGTAAGACCTAATTCATTAATAAAAAGAATTTCTGCTCGATCATGCCAGCGTTGATCGATCTCCAGTGCCACTTTCTCTTTAACCTTAAATTTATCTATCTCAGATGAGGAAACCGGTTTATTTTTTTCAATTGGCGCTGGTGCTTTAATGACCGCCTTTTTGACTTCTAATGGCGAAAAATCACTCTCTTTAACTTGACTCTCTTTTGGGGTATCAAGAGTAGAAACCTTTTTTGCGGGCCTAGGATTAGGAATCTCAATTTGGGATTTTTGATCGCTGAGAGTGCCATCATCTTCAGAATCTGAAGATAACCAATAGATTCCGATGGTGCTAATTAATAGTATGAGGATCAATTTTTTCATAGGCCCTAAATACCTCTGACGGCCATAGTTCGTCAAAAATAAAACCTTTGTAGACCTATACCTGAATTTTTCTCACATATGATTCCGTGAAATTTGCCCTGTGCCATAAATGCACCTCAAGTGAGTGCTCTTGATGCATTAGTTTAATGCTTACGCCCGTCATACTTTATTTACCTTTGCTAATTCCCAAATCTATTGGGCTTTTGGCCCAAGATTTAAGAGAGCGACTTTAATGCTAGGTCTATATAATTTCACTACCATTGAAGAAATTTAATCGAAATAGGCCAATTCTGGAACTTTAAAAGGGTCGCGATTAGATCCTAAGAGTCATCATCGTGGTTATCATAAAGATTACCCTGCAAAGTGTTATTTGACCGCTCATAAGGCAAGGGGAAAATACAAAATAAAATATTGTAAGAAATTTATAACGGTCAAACAATTCATCTAAAGAATTATTCTAAATAGTTTCGCCTGTTAGACTAAACTGAAGTGACCCGAAAATAGATGCCAAAAATGTGTGATCTTATTACTTAAAATAAACCTAGCTTTATGGATGGGAGCTAGCTAATTAACGCTTATTTGAGTAAAAGTTAAGTGGTTGTTTAACATCAACAAGTCCCCCACCTTTTGGCCTTGGGAACTTGATCAGTGAAAAAACTCGCTTAATACAATTAACACCTTTCTTAGAAAAGTTCATTCCATTATTAGACACGCGAACATCACGGGCATTGCCAACACTGTTTATCTTAAACTCGAGATCAAATACACCTTGAACACTGGTGTTTCGAATCAATTCTTTTTGATAACAATGACGGAATTGCGGGATATACTCTCTCATGATTTTACGAATGAGGTTTGGATCAATCGCTCCAAGAACTCTTGTACTTGTCTCAACATAAGCAGTATCAGCTCCCCCCTTTTCGGCCAGACCTCTTGTTCCGTAAGTGTTATCAAGACCTGCGACCTCTGATGAGGCAAACTTACCAACACTAGTATTAACCTTGCCCACATTACCATAATTTGTTGAACGCGCCATGCTTGTTCCCCCAGCGGTGTTGGAAACAAAGGCCTTCGTCCCTTTGACTGTGGCAGCGTTCGCTGCAGCTGACCCTACCATTACGGCCATCTTGGAGCTGGTATTAAATGAGTAAGACTTTACTTTTGATTCACGAGCAGTATTGGCCTTACTCACCTTCTTAGCGACAGACTTACTCTTCGCCTGAGTGGGCGTCTTTTTAACATGCTTTTTCGCCACCGGCTGAGGTTTTTTTTGTACAAGTTTCTTGGGCGTTTTTGAAACTTTGGCGGGGTTCGGCTTTTTGTTTATTTCTTTTAACAATTTCTTTTTTTGTTTAGGCTGATTAGAGGCCATTTTCTTTTTTTCCGCCTGTTTAGGCTCTAGCGGTTTTTTCTTCTGCTTCATAATTTTCTTATGTGGCTTTTTCTTGTAAATGATTACAATTTTTTTCTTATCTTCTTTCTTGGGAACTGTTACGAAAAGAAGAATCCCTATCAACGGTAATAATACGGCCGTCCATGTAGCGACTAATAATTTTAATAGCTGCTCTTCAATTCTGAAAAATTCTGTGCCAATAAGCTTAGGTGGACTTTGATCCAATTTAATAATAATTTGACCAGTGCCCCTAGAAAGAACGATACGTTCATTTTTACGTAAAATAACGTGAGTGCCGTCAAGCTCCTCCAAAGTCCCATTTTGATTAACACGATGAAATTGATAACCATCGACTTTTTCGACCTGAACAATACCATCTTTAATAAAGACAATTTCTGCCTTCTTTCTACCACAATCATGAACTTTGAGTGTACGCTTATTTCCAAGAGATTCTGAAATATAAATATGGTTGGCCGAAAATGGGAAATATTCTTGTGTTAAGACAACACCATTATCTTGATGAACAATAGAGACACAGTCACCTTCCACAGGGGTATCAATTGAATCTGTAGAGCGAGTCCCTTCTTCATAGTAAGCATCAAACGGATCAATATAGTTGGTATAATCTAAGCTAGTGACTTCCACCGGATGAGAATATGAATGAGCATAGTGTGAAGTATCAAACACAATATCACATACCTCACCGTCAACCAATACCCCAGTAGACATATCGCCGGGCGAAACTGCACTGACCTTTGCAGTGGCATCAACAGGAGCTGCAATGGCAAAAGCTTTCTCTGTTAGAGAAGAATCTGGCCTGTAAGGCGCTTCTACGAGAGATGGTTTATCTTTACCTGGTTTGACAAATTCAGGTATATACTTGTCAGCAGGGGCAACGTGACCAAGGGCATCATGAGGAAGACTTGGAACCTCTATCCCCTGTGGCATTGTCTTCTCACCTGTTTCCGATATAGAGCTTATAATAATATCCAGCCCACCAAGATTATCAAAACCACATTCGTCAATCTTAAGTACTTTGGGATTATCGGAGTTCTCAAAAGAAAGGGCCGGATCAATTACTTTAATAAGTAAATAGTCCTTAGTGACCTGGATGAGGGCCTTTCGAGAGGGGCCATCTCCTTCCAAGTGAAAAATACAATTATCTTCAGTGCCGATAAAGTATTGGCCAATCCCAAGCTCAACTATACTTTGCTTTAGTTTATGGGTAAAAATAAGTTCAAACTTTTTCTTTTGCATGACTCTCTAACACCCTTTTTAATGTTTCCTTGAAATCGACTAGAAGTGTGCTGAATAAAGGTTGAACAATTCTGATTCGGCTTACTTTGTCATAAACCTTCCTAGCGTTTACCCCATTATTATAATCAGCTATTGATTGTAACAAAACGATCTCTAAATCTTTTTCGTTACTATCTGACAAAACTTGAGACATTCTTTTTAAGTCACCTTCAAGCAGGTAAGAATAGGCAAGTATTTTTTTATAAAAGGGATTTTTACTAGAGTCAGACATTTTCTGTAAGGTAATGCGCCCGCGTTCAACCTGGCCAATGATCATAAACATCATGGCCATATTAAACTGACTAGGAGAAAAATGTGGATCTAGAGAGAGTGCCTTTTTTAATAAAAATTCGGCTTGAGCAAAAAACTTCTGACGTAAAAACATAACAGCTAAGTTATTATAAATATTTTTCTTATTATCATTTGATATACTCTTCTGCCCAAGTGCCAAGTCATAAAAAAAGCGGGTTTGCGCGAAATCCTTTTTTAAGAAGTAACAATGCCCTAAGTAAACCCAAAAAGGAGTTTTATTATCCGCGCCTTTGAGCTTCTCTTTTAATTGATTGACGCCATTCTGCCAATTTCCCTGAACACATTCCCCATAGGCCGAAGTAATTTGGCGATCAAGGTCTTCATGAACTCGAGAATAGCCACTAGAATAATTAGCAAAAAAATTATCGGGGTACTCACTTAAGTAGATTTGAACTTCCTTTACTTTAGGAAATTCAGATAATCCCCTCCAAGCGACTTTACTCGATTCTGTTTTTTTATTTATATTTAAGAGGGAACACCCGCCTAAGAAAATAACTAAAATGGTGAAACAAAGTACTTGTCTGCAAATGGCCATAGGTATTCCCTATTATAATTCTGTTTAATTCTGAATTTTTCAAGCGGAAACTCCGTTCTCATAACCCCATAACGGTCATTAAGCTTTATATTCAGATCGTTTAATAAGTTGTGGTATTCCTGTTCTTTGGCAGAAAAAATATTCATCAGTTTTATCAATTCATCATTAATTGCCTTAACAAGATTAGGATCATCGGCCTTAGGTTTATAAGAAGAAAAGGCTTTATTCACATTTTTATAAAACCCAATCCCCTTCTGCACTAAGCGAGGACGCCAGGTTTGATCAACTTGCCCCAAGAGGTGTTCAAATCTTTTAGTATGTCCTTGTATAAACCCCATCTTCTCTTGTAATTCTTTGCCAAAACTTTCAAAAATTACTTTTCCTTCTGAAAAGGGTGGAATTTGTGGTAATTGAAAATTACGACTTATAAGGTTATCTTCATTAATTTTTTTTATTTCGCGACAAACAGGTAGTTTATGCTGTGTTCCTCCACAAAAGTTTAAGATATTTCCTACAGGCTCATGAAAACTCAATTGTGTAATAAAGCGGGTTTTTAAAATACCGCTCATTTCCTCGCGTACTTGTGGGTGTTTATAAACAAGGTTAAAAATATTTAAAAAAGACCGTGTATCTAAAAGCATTAATCCTTGAACAAAGTTGGCCTTAAGGACCGGGTCGCTTTTAATAATTTGTAATCCAAAGAGGTCAAGAGCGGGTCGAAATTGATTTTTCGATACTGATATACGAAATCTTAACTTAAGTAATTCGGGC
>JBFGZE010000117.1:0-7504 GCA_041586955.1 Bacteriovoracaceae bacterium | reverse complement strand
GGAACTCTTATCACGCTACAAAATAACTCCTCTGTCATTGTCAATCTGAGCAACGCCCACTTAAGCAATATCAAAAAGAAAGTTCACGTACAAAAAAAGGATGACGATTCCAAAGGCAAAGAAAATCTTAATATTGAAGTTATTGATGGAAAATTAAAAGTTAAAACAAAAAAATCTAAAATCAGCAAAACAATTAAAACGGAAGACGTCGCCATTAATATCACCTCCCCTGAATCGACACTCGTTCTAAATGGTGAACAAAAAAATCATATTCAAATGCTAGATGGGAGTGGGGATATTACCTATGACGAGCAGGTAACGACTCTCAAAAAAGGCGAAGAAATAAAGCTTAAAAAGTCAAATGACCCTGAATCGAATGAATTGGTCAAAGAAAAAATACCGAAAGAAAAGCTCAATCTGCTTGAAGAGCGATTTGCAGAATCATTCGATTTAGAAAAATATTTTCAAAAAAGAGGGTTCTCTCAGCTGATATCCGAAATCCTCGATTTGTTAAGGTAATTCAGCATAACACCTAATAAACCCAGCAAAACTAGTACCATCAAAATAATGAACACCATCATAAAATAGGTTTACATTATCTCCCCCCACTAGAATGTCTAAATCGTTACACGTCTCATCATCGCACGTTTTCTGATAAAGCGTTGAGTTGGGAGCATCAATAACTGACTGAACTCCTGGAGTGTAGCCAGGCCATGTTACAGATATATCAACTGCAGGGTCAGAAAGCCAATGCCAATAATATTTTGGATCTTGTCCATTATTATAATCAAGATCGTCCTTGATTAACGTCCAAACAGAATTTGTCAGAAGTTTTTGCCCATAATTTTGCAAGACCCCCTGATCTAAAATACCATAACTTTTCGCCTGGCAATGAGATATGGAGTCAGGCTTATTAAGGGTTTGGGCCTCATCACTCTTATTAACAATAATATTCTCGTTATAGAACCAAACAGAATCCGCAACAGGCACCACTCCCTTATCGATGGCCATATCATTAGTACGCGAAAAATACTCTATAGGGTCTGTGCTGCCATTATACTCCCTGACCGCCAATACTTTAAAATAATAAACTGTCCCTGAGTTTAAACCGCTAAAATTAACTGTAATGGGAGAGCCACCGCTAGGAACTTCCTCAAAGGAGGTTGAAAGAATGAGGGAGCTATGATTCGATAAAATACTTTGATATAAGCTATAATAAACATTGTACTTTATAATACTTCCCCAATCCCCCTCATTATCAGCAACGGGTTCCGTAAAGACCAACTCGGCCGTACCATTTTCATCTGTCTCAATTGAAGTGATCGTCCCACCAGTACTTCGAGGTGGCTCTAAATCTCCTTCTAAATGAAGGTGAAAAGATTTACTACCACCATTAACGCCATCATTATAAAAGTCCAACTGAAATACGTGATTAAGTGGATATAAACTTCCTCCAACTGATTCTACGGCAGCACCATCTTCAATAACTCCTCCATAAAAGGTAATTCTGACAAGACAATCATTCACAGAAGTTGAAAGAAAGCCTATCCCATCACCATTGGGATCAAAATCCCCAGCATGGCCATCGTCTCCATAAAAACAATATTCGTTCGCCTCAACCAGGTGCTTGGCATCGGAAAATATGGTGGAATAGCCCGCTGTAAAGGTTGGGGCCGGGTTCATCTTTAAAAAGCTTGCCCCTGTAATACTTAAATTCGTAATTTTTATATTGCTTAAAGTTATATTTGTCGGATTTGTTGATAAAATGGTGTGCGCTCCAGCAAGAGTTCCAATGGAGATGGGATAGGATTCTTGAATTCCTGAACTTAATACCATTGGAGAAAGGGGAAGACTATTATACTCAACATTCAATTCGGCCGGATCAACAGGTGTTAAATTAACTTTAATGAACTGACTTATATATTGATCCGGTGCTATTTCATAAACAAAGTTTAAAAAGACTGTTTTATTTGTTGCATATTCTTGTGGCTGGTATCTTAAGTCAAAAAAGCACTCCCCCTGGTCTGGCAAATTCATATTATCTAGACAGGTTGAATTCTCTAAATATAAACCAAACGAGCTTGTCGACTGAATCACCGGTGTACCTGGTGCGGTAAAAAAATCTACTTGCAAATCATTTAATGTCAAATTCCCACCAACTGGGTTGTTCTTCAAAAAAACTCTGGTTTTAGCGTATTGGGTACTGCCTTTAATTGAAGTGATGGTAATTTCTGCGCCAGGAGTTCCCTTATCAGATGTCCATTCAGTTGCGTGATTATAGGATGTTGTCTGGATTGCTTCATTTACCGTAGTACCTGTTAACCAGACATCATAATCTTTTCTCGACACATCAATTTTAGGGTAATTATCAACAGTATCAAATACCAAATGGTATTTTCGAGACCTGCGATAGGCATCAGTCAAATCATAACCCGAGACGTAATCAAACTCATAATATTTATGATAGCGCCCGGCGAGAGGAGCATTTATTGTCCCCGTTGCCAAAACTCCGCCAGAGGTGGCAGGGTCTTCGTAAGGTATTGATATGTTGGTAAATGGCACCGTTGCAATTTCTGGGTCACCTGTAATATTAAAATTAAAATCTGTAGCGGCCGTACCGCCAAAGTTATTAATACTAAATGAAAAATCAAATTCCATACCGACAGGATATGTTCCAAAGTGAATCAGCATAGAGTCGTCTGAATTAAATTCGGCCCCAATAATTCCACTTAAAAAGCTTTGGGCCTCCG
This sequence comes from Bacteriovoracaceae bacterium, assembly GCA_041586955.1. Classification (GTDB taxonomy): domain Bacteria; phylum Bdellovibrionota; class Bacteriovoracia; order Bacteriovoracales; family Bacteriovoracaceae; genus JBFGZE01. Next base: position 4,754 of record JBFGZE010000117.1, on the reverse strand, counting down.
TGGTAAATGTAAATTGATTAGAAAGAGCAGTACCATAATCACCGGGAAAATAATAGCGCTCAGCAAGTGGCCCATAGGGCGCAGTCGAATCTAAATAAACAGGATCGTTCATCGCATTGAGTGTAAAACTAGGTCGATAAGCGATACTACTAAAAGATGGCCAAAATCGAGATGGATTAATCACGGGAACACTATAATTATTAAAGCTAAATGATGCTTGCGTATCCGACTGGATATTACAATTGGCAGCATCAAAGCAATATCTCATGCTAAAGCTTAGTGCCAATTGAGCGGAATATGCATCCAATCTATTTACTGGCTCATCTTGTGAAACAAAATCTGTATAAAATAATTGATCGGTAAGACTGCCAGAAGGAGGGTAAGTCCCAAGACCAAGCGAGCGATCAGTTTCAAACTCAATATAACATTCGGCCCCTTTGGCGAGAGATCCAAGGGCATTAAGAGTAAAATGAATCGTTGTCGGAGTTGTAACGTCTCGACAAGGAGGATAGAGATTGACATACTCGCTACGATAAAGATCGAGTCCAGCATTATAAATAAAACCTTTAGAGGCGAAGTTTTTTATTTCGACATCAGTAGCAGTACCAGTCCCTTCATTGATAATATATAAGTAAGATTTTTTCTTTTCATGAAGATAAGTTAAGCTGCTAACTTGCGAATTGTGAGCGACATTATACGTCTCCCGAGACTGCACCCTTAAATACGCCGCTCTTTTTAGCTCGGCCGTAAACAAAAACTCAAAATTTGGCCCAATAAAACTCGTTCCATCATCTTCTAATACCGCCCCGTCGTCATAATCAAAAACAAATTGTCGATAACTAGGAGTACCGGTCACATCAAACATTTCCGCTTGCTCTTCAGCATTCGTCGATCTTTCTTCTGGCCTTAAGTTCATTGATAAGGTGCACGTCGCTCCGGGATCAATCCGATCACATGACTGAACTTTCACTGATGTGTAATAATCACTGACAACTTGAGGAAAATCGGTAAGGATAACATCGGCACCACTGGGGTTTTTTGTTTTGGCCACAAGGTTGGTAATAGCACTTTCACCATTATTCCTAAAGACAACAGAAATAATCCAGCCATTACTTTGACTAACTGTGCTTAATAAAGGAATATCACCAAAATCACTTGACCAGGCCTCATCTCTCAACCCTCCAAAGCTAGATGGGTGAGGAATGAAAGGGTAAGAATTTTGATTATAGGAAACAGAGAGAATCTCAAGGTCTCCCCTGCCAAGAAAAGTCGAATCGATTTCTCCGATATTAGATTCAACGATGATTGTTTCATTATTTTTATATAAACTATCATATTCAATTTCGTAGGTAAGATCATTAAAATCATTGACCGCTTGTGACCCATTGGCAAAAGTTACACTTGGCTGGTAATAAATATCGAACATACAAGAGCCAGGAATACCATTTTTGCCCGTTATTCGATTTTCAAAACAATTATTCGTGTCATCGACTAGAAATGGAAAACTTGATAGTGGGACTTGGCAATCTAGCATGGTGCCTACACCCTTGATACAATCTGTAATCTTGGTGCTCGTGCTGTCATAAAAAGTAATTTTCTTAAAGATAGCATCCTGAAAGCCATTATTCACAAATTTAATATTACGACTCAATTGGTTACCAACAATCGTGGGAGTAAAATCTAAATCCATGACTCCAAGAGGGTCAAAATCACCCTGAATCTTTGTCGATAAAAACTTAAATTTAGAATTTAAGCTACCTGTCCCTCCGCTGGGATCTTTTTCATAGTCTATTTTCAATTCCGCATTATATTCGGCAGGCGGGTCTGTTACTAAATTATTCTGAGAGACATATTCAACGATCACACTACAGGTTTGATTCTGGGCAAGAACTGAAGGGCAATCATTTGATAAGATGGAAAAAGCACTCGGTATATCAAGAGTGTCCATAAAAATCGAAATATTTTTTGCCGATAATTCACCCGCATTTTTTAAGACAAACAATTCTTGATTAGTTGAAAGTTCAGTCTGTTCAATAACACCATAATCAAAGAAGGTATTTCCTGTCTCATATAAGATTAAAGCTGGTGTTCCAATTAAGGCCGTTGCTTGGTAACTTTCAGAGACAGGATTGAGTAGGTTTTTATAATTTAAAACCATGGTGGTATCTAAATTACCAGAAACCTGGGGATTAAAAGTTAAATAAATACTACAAATAAGCCCACTTTCCAAAACAGAACCACAGGTTCCACCAAATCCAGGAAAAAGTGGAGGAGAGGAAAGATCGGCCGTTCTATAATTAATATAAGTCTGATCGGAAGGAATAATATAAGTGACATTCTCAATTCTTTGAGAAGAATTATTTTTTATTGTAATCTTGACGTCTATGGGATCACTGGCCGTAAGCACTTCACCAAACTTAATATTCTTATCAAAAGTAATGGTAATCGGTTGTTCAATGGCGTCAATTCCTTCAACCTGAACAACTTTCCCCCCCTCCTGCTTACAAGAGTTTAAGAATACGACCAGTAAAACGAATAATATTAGTTTTTTCATAAACTTAATCCTGAACCCTTACCATACATCTGGGGACTTCTGCCCGGCCAGAGCCCGAGTTAGCAAATTCAACCGTGTATCGCCCACTTCGATTGAGCTCCACACTGCCTCCTGAAATCACATGAAAAGGAAGAGAGCGACTTACTTTCCAATGTTTTTGATAATGTGTTCTGGCAGGGGCCATCCCCTGGGTAAATACTTCGGTTATGGGATCACCGGCCCCATCAATTCCAGTTATGACAGTTTGGGTTCCATAATTCAGACCACTCGTGCTATAAGCATCTTGGCTCACAGAGCTTGAGCCATAAGAATAGACCTCTGAATTGCCAATCGGATAATTAAACTCCAGTGTATCTCCATCATAGGCCCCCCCGCCTCCATTTTGGGTGACTAATTGAGTGGTCGAAATCAATTTATTATCTAGGCCAAAGGCTCCACATGCAGAAGGGTCAGCGCAAGTTAAAGGAAGTCCAAGAATGGGACTGAAATATTTGCCATAATTAGCGGCAAAATTGCTATCGATTCGAAGAGCATCATCATCTTTAAGAGGCGGGGCCATCGCACTTTGCCCAAAGTCTAAAAATGAACCATCTCCATTGCGCCAATCATCGACAAAACTGGGGTCAGTTGTATTAAACTCTTCTAAAATGCTCAAATCATAGGAGTCTGTAAAAATATTATAAATATCTTGAATAATAGTTCCGCCAATAACATAAGGGCCACTATCAATGCCCTTCCGAACAGGTGAACAGGAACCAGAATCGGGTTGAGACTCTACGTAAAATTGACCGTCCGCAACGTCTTCAATTTTTCCCTCATTAGCAACTTCAAAGTTATTGCCGCCGGCAGCTCCAAATTTTAATTTGTCGAGAGTAAAATCACAATAGATCAAGTCACTATTAACTTCGGTTCCATTGCCTACCATGTCTTGAACACCCCAGCGACTGACGCATCTTTCGGTATTATCCAACGTGCTATCTAGTGCCGATGAACCTGTAACAACCAGTCCTTTGGCTCCAGACGATTTGACCGAATTGGCACCCCATGCACTACCGGGGGTTAACGGTGTGCCGGGAGTTCCAATTCCTCTACCTGTCGTATTACAACTTCTAGGCTCAGATCCTGTATTTCCCGATTCTAAATTTAATATTTTCGTTCCACTAAAATCTGAATTCCATGAGCTAGCGACGAGGAATTCAGATCTTCTTAGCATTCTTTTTTCTTTAGTTTCTCCCACTTTCGCAAAATTATTACTCGTATCCGTATAGCCAACTTCCACTTCATATAATCCACAAATTTTTTGCACGGCATTTCTTGGAACCTGAGTTAGAGGCGGAAGCTTCGCGCTATTGGCAGAAATGATCTTCCCAATGGGAGTGCTCGCACTATCAAATCGATTTCTATTGGGCACGAGTGTCGGAACATTGAAATCGTCCCCACCATAAAAATCAGTATTCGCATGGATTTGATCCATCGTCTGATCTAATATGTTCACGCTATTATTAGTGATGGAATGCTTGTATTCACCACTTTCTAAAATATTGGCAGGAAACCATCTTGGAAAATACTTCCCGCCACTATCTTTATGCTGGAGATTAATAAAGCAACTGGAAACATCGTATTGGACTGTGTTGTCTGCAATAGCAGCTTCACCACTGGGATTTCCGGGATCTGGCGCCCTGAAAGTGATAGGTGCCTTATTGCCAGAAGTACCAGCATCTCGAACGTGGTAGACTCCTCCTAGCTCTGATTGTGCGGGGAAACTATAGGTAATGTTGTTTTGGTAAAGGGAGTTAGGATCCGTATGATCAAAAAGTGAGTTCTGATTAACTGAGGGAGAATCATCACATTGATCAAGAAGATCTTGGGGTGAACCTACATTGAAATTCCCCTGTCCAATTCCTGGATACTTAATGGTCAGATCCGTATTACTGCCCGGCCCTAAGGCGCTACAATCACCCTGGGACACCTTGATCATATTAATCCCTGAGCAATCCCCTGGCCAAACAGTATCGGGATCAAGCGTGGGGTTACCGCCATTGGATATAGAATTCGGAGGGTCTCCATCAAAGAAATAATCAGTTGAACTAGAAGCATTACAACCAACGAAATTACCACCAAGGTCATTCATACCATCAAAATCTGATACAGCATTTTGAGAACTTTTTGAAGGAGAGAGGTTAACACTTGTGTAGGTATC
>JBFGZE010000116.1:0-7702 GCA_041586955.1 Bacteriovoracaceae bacterium | reverse complement strand
GGGGCAATCTGCACGCATGACCGGGAAATGGCCGCCTTCACATTGATCACAATTACTTTTTACTACGCGACAATCTTTATCTAAAACTTGGCAACGCTCACCCGCTTTGAGTTTAAGAGGCGACCCAATGAGCTCCGGCATTTGGCGGAAAATAACCCGACCCCCAAAAGGAGAAGGGTTTTTTCTCAAATTAAATAATCGCACTTTAAAAGATTGCTCGCGTCCTCGGTTATCTTTAAATTGAAAAGTGATGACCTTAAATCCTGAGGGAGTAAAAGAAAATTGGTAGTGAAGATCTATTATTCCATCGAGTGTTTTCAGAATTTCTAAAGAAGTACAACTTTCATCTTGTGATTTTTCAAGGAAAAGTATGCCCTTCTTCTCTCCGTGTGGAATACGATAAAAGAGACAACGATAATCCTTATCCGTTTCTTTAAATGTCAGTAAGTGGACCTTCGTTCCAGATGGCCGGGCAATTAGGCCTGGGGAACGAATAACACTCAAGCTATCGCTGGTGTAAACCTGACTCTTTAAAAAAGGCCAAAATACTTGCTCCTCCTGTCTTTCAGAACAAGATATCAAGACTAAGAGAAGAGATAATATCAATTTATAATACATAATTAAAACAACGGAACCCTATATTTAATAATTGATCCGAGGTACCTATTTCTTCATTTAATGAAGGTGACAAGTTTTTAAATAAAAATCCCTCCCCATCCCACGAGGAACGCATTCCCAATTGATGATAAGGAGACTGGCGTGTTAAATAACGACTGCTTAAAAAAACATTTTTCTGCGGCTCAAATGGGTTGCGAAAATATTCTATGCTACCACCAAGAATTTCATAGACACCAACTGCAGATGGCCGCTCTTTTAAGTGATATTTAAATCCATCTTGACAATCTTTGGTATAAAACTGCTGACAGGAAAGAGTCTCGAGAAAAGAATGATCAAAGCGACGAACCAATCCCTTTTCCGCTTTTCCTTTCCAAGGATAAGAAAAATAATAGACAGGGGAATCTTTTGTTTTCATGGGAGAGCGATAAGTGGCCATGGCATCAAAAGCAAATGAATTCAATAATTGCTTTTTTTGAGAATCACAATACTGGACACGTTCATCTTTGGTTAACCACACAGCATGAGCATAACCTTTTTCTTTTGCGATCTTATCAAAGTACTTCAGTTTGACCTTATTTGTATTGGAAAATTTTAAAACGTCATCATTACTCACAAGAAACTTATCAATGGCGAATGAGAGATCATGTAATTCAAAATAAATAGGGTTATTATCTTTGGGTTTATTCCAATATGCATAATTGCCTTTGGGCAAAACAATTTGATCGCAAGTATTTCGTAATTTCCCTTGCACCAAAGGCCCCAGATCTTCATCTTGGAGGGAAAAAGAGACCCCATCCGATGCCTTCCCCTGATCATTTTGCTCAATTTTAATTTGGTAAACTCTCCCCTTCCTTTTTATTTTTCTATTTTTGTAAAAACACTTGATATAGTCAGGATGGCAAGAATAAAAACTGGGGTGAACATCATTTTCAGCACTGATACATTCACGACTTTTAGAATCATCTAAAGAAAAATGCCGGGGGCCCCTTTGCCAATGGTCTTCCAACTCTCTCAGGATATTAAATTCAACATCAGGCGACCGATCAAAAGAGTCAGGCTTAGAGCATCCCACAGTGAATAAGATGCTTACAATTAAAAAAATGCTATACTTGATTAAAGTCATTTTGAATATGATACCTCATTCATATCCTAGAAAAAAAAAGCTAAAATAGCTATATATAAGAGGTATAAAAAACCAAGGCCTATATTATGATTTTCGATTGGATTAATGAAGCAGACCAAGAAAACTCAAAGAATAAGGAAATACTCTCCTTTAAAGATTATATGGAGATCCTTAATCAAAATGCCTATAATCATTGTCGGCCAACTTACCGCTATATCCTCGATATGCTCGACCATTACGGAAAGAATGAAAAAGGTCAGTATTCCCTTTTTGAAAAAGACCTAGTGGATGCCCCGGCCGTCTATGGACAAAGCCGAGTAGAAGAAGCATTTGTTCAAAACCTTCATAATTTTGAGGAAGAGGGTTTTAATAATAAATTCATTCTCTTAGTCGGGCCTAATGGTTCTTCCAAATCTAGCTTGGTCAAAAAAATAATCAGCGGCATGGAGAGCTATTCCGAGTTAGAAGAGGGATCACTTTATACCTTCTCTTGGATTTTCCCTATAGATAATTATATCAAGGGCACCCTTGGCCTTGGGCCATCAAAAGCTCAGAGTGAATTAAAAACATTTGCCTATCTTGAGGATAATGAGATTTCGGCAATCTTAAGTTCGGAACTTAAAGATGATCCTCTTCTTTTAGTGCCTAATCACCACCGTAAAAAATTAATTGATGACCTATTGGCCGATAGGCCAGAATACCTTGAGTCCATCAAAAAATCGTATCTCTATAATGGAGATCTTTCAAAACGAAATCGCCTTATTTACGATGCGCTTCTTAAAAATTATAAAGGCCATCATGAAGATGTCCTCCGCCATATTCGCATCGAGCGCTTTAAAGTTAGCCGCCGCTATTCGACAGCTGCGGTTACTATTGAACCCCAACTTCATGTCGACGCAAGAGTTCAGCAAATTACCATGGACCGTCGGCTTTCCACCTTGCCCCCAAGCCTCCAATCTCTCAACCTCTTTTCCTTACAAGGGGAAGCCATTCTCGCCAACCGTGGCATTTTAGAATTTTCTGATTTACTTAAAAGACCCTTGGACACATTTAAATATTTATTAATGACCATGGAAACTCGTAACGTCAATCTCCAGGGGATTCTTACCGAGCTAGACATTTGCTTTATGGGTACTTCCAATGAGGTTCATTTAGCCGCTTTTAAACAGCACCCTGATTTCAACTCATTCAAGGGCCGCTTCAACTTTATCCGCGTTCCCTATTTACTCGAATTCACAGAAGAAGAAAAAATTTATACTAAGCAAATAGAAGGCCTTAAAGAAAAATCTATTTTTGAACCCTATGCCCTTAGAGCATTGTGCTTATTTTCAGTTATGACTCGCCTCCGCTCACCACAGGCCAAGCGCTATGAGGATAAAAAACTGTCGGAGATTGTCACCCAACTAAACCCACTTGAAAAGGCCAGCTTCATTGACTCGAAAGAGATCCCGGCCAAATTTGACTCGGAATCACGCCAAATTCTCGAACAAAATTATGAAGCAATTCGCAGTGAATTTGAGCATGAAAACCTCTATGAGGGGAAATTTGGTATTTCTCCTCGAGATATGAAAAATATTATTTATAAACTGGCCTCTCGCCATAAGAATATTACCTTTATCGAAATTATCGATTACCTTTTGAAACTTATTACTAAAAAAAATGAGTATGACTTCCTCAATATGACGCCACAAGCAGATTACCATCACCCAGCACGCTTTATTGCGCTCATCAAAGAATATTGCATCGAAAAGGTAGACCGCGAAGTCCGAGACAGCCTCGGACTAGTCGATGAAAGGATTTACGAAGATTATATTAAAAAATATGTCGAGCATGTGACCGCATTTCTAAAAGGTGAAAAAATTAAAAATACCATCACCGGGCGCTATGAAGAATCTAGCGATTATTTCATCACTGAGTTTGAAAAAAATATTGATCTCAAAGAGAATAAAGAAAAATTCCGTTCTCATATCCTGTCCAAGTTGGGGGCCTACTCACTTGATAACCCAGGTAAAGAATGGAATTTTATGCAGGTTTTTCCCGATCTCGTGCAAAGCCTCCAACAGTCTTTCCGCACTGAACAAAAGAAAGTTTTACAAACTATTGCAAAGAACTTGGTCTTTTATCGAGATGAATTAGAAAAACCAGGCTCATCCAGCCTCTCGGCAGAAAACCTCAGCTTAATTCAAGCAGTTATCGATAAATTACAAACCTCATTTGGACATAGTCAAAACGGAGCTTTGGCCGTATTAAAATACATTATTAAAGAGAAATACTAATCGACGATAATTAATGGCCATACTTTGGAAAAAATTTACTGACGAGTATTACGAGGCCCGCTATTCGGTTGAAGAGCATGAAGACTATATGCGCTTAGATCAATTTATGCAGACCTTTATGGCCAGCTTCTCGCGCCAACAAATCAAAAAAAAGATCGAGCAAAAAGAAATCCAAATTTTGGGTCGCCCAGGAAAACAAAAGCCTAATACAAAGGTCCATTTTCAAGAGCAAGTCATGCTTAAAATCTATAAAACGACCCAAGAAGATGAGTATTGGCACGGTGAAAAACTGGAATTAGAAACCACCCCAAAAATTATTTATGAAGATGACGGCCTTTTAGCGGTTTACAAGCCTCCCTATATGGCGACTCACCCCACAGGAAAGCACCTCTTTAATTGCGCCACTGTCTTTTTTGAAAATAAATATGAGAAAACCATCCACTCCATTCACCGCCTCGATCGCGAAACATCAGGGGTTCTTCTTCTCGCGAAAAATCCCACCTGCGCCAATATCGTTACAGAGTTATTTGAAAAGGATCTAGTTCGTAAATGTTACTTTTTTATTGCTAAAGATAATGGTACGGCGATGGAATTTCAGGCCAAGGAGCGTCTTGGAACGAATGAAAAAGGATTAAAGCGCGTTTATATCAATCATTACCCTCACGACTCCCAGGATGGAAAACACGCCTTTACCCATTTTAAGATTTTACATAAAGAAAATGGTTATTGTATTGGTCTGGCCTTCCCGCAAACTGGTCGCCAACATCAAATTCGCGTACATGCCATGATCAATAATTACCCCCTTATTGGCGATAAACTCTATCTTGGTAATTTTAAAATGTTCCAGCGCTTTAAGGATTTATTGGCCAGCGAAGAGGATTATAATTTAATGGAACTTTCTCGCCACGCTCTGCATGCCTTAGCAATCAACTTCCCCTATCAGGGGAAACGCCAAACTTTTATCTCACCTCTCCCCTGTGATCTTAAAGATTGGATCATGAATAAGATGACCATCAAAATTACGGAATTGGAAACTCTGCTAAGCGCTGAAGGTCAAGCCTACTTTAATAGTTTGGATAAATAAGACAAGGCCCCGTCGACACCATGCTGATCATCCCCTTGTAAAACGATACTTGGAGGAGAATGCATTTTGTCTAAAAGTGGCCGTATATTTGCCACCCCGACCGAATGCTTAAAAGCAGCAAAAGCTGTTTGGTCATTCAAGGAATCACCAATGTAGAGACATTCATCGAGAGTCACCTGAGGGTAATGATGAGTCAAAATATACTCAATCGCCGATATTTTTGTGAATTGTCCGCACCAGAAATTAAGATGAACGCTGGAAGTGGAATGGTTGACATTTTTTTGCGTTAAAAAATCTTCAATCTCTTGCTTCATTTTTGGGTCTTTTAGAAGCACCAATTCCACCGCGCGGTCCGCATGACGGCCAAAAGAATCTGTCGACAATTCGAGCTGAGGGAATGTCTGCAATAAATCGTCACATACTTGCTCTAATCGAGTCACTTCTTCTTCTGGGACCAATAAATGGTCATGAATAAGCGTATGGCCGTTATAATCACGCCGCTTCGTTAAAACACCGCCACCTTCAGAAACAACCATGGGTAGGCCAGGAAAATGTGTCAGAAAAAAATGGGCCCAAGACTTCGAGCGTCCAGTCACAATAACAAGAGGAATATTTTTATTTTTTAATAAAGTGAGAAGATCAAAAAAACGGGGAGAAAAGCTCTCCCCGCTTGTTAATGTTCCATCAAAATCTGAAAAAATAATTTTGGGAGTCATCATACCTATTATTTAATTGGGTAACTTAGGCCTAAGAAAATACCGGAATAGGAATCTTTAACCTTAATATTGGCCTCAAGAGTTCCAATAAACTTCTTCATTTGCTCAATAGGAATATTTCCAGAAATCCCTAGAGCAACCTGAGCAAAGGTTTGAAATGTTTTGGAATCATTTTCAAGACTTAATCCTATAGGTGTCGCGAGATAAGGGAACGCCTCTGCTCCCCAAAAGTTAAACCCTTTTGAGACTTGAGGGGCCACTTTTAACACATGACGCCTGATGCCAAACTCTTTCGCATTTTCATATTCAGAACGAACAGAAACCTTTGGTTGGCGCACATAGTCAGGATAAATCTCATAATCTGAACCAATAAAGACACGATTCTTCAGCTTACCACCAGAGAGACCAGCACCAGCATCTAATCTCCACTTGGAGCTAATATTCTGAGTGAATCTCGCTTGCAAACCAACACCGCCACCAGTCGACGTAACACCTGTAAACTCACCTGTAATTAAACGGTCATAACCACTCATAGGATAGGAACTCTGCCCCATTCCATAACCAAAAACCATCGTCGGCATCAAGGCCAAAAAAGCAATCCATGTTTTCATAAAACCTTCCTTTGTAATCATTCTTACCTATTTTCCGTAACTTTCGACATTACTGCAAGGGTATTATACTTCATTTGCGCCTAATTGTTGACCAATCTAGGTATTCTTAGCACCATAAAATTTTATATAATACTGTTTACTCGCTGATAGAGCGCCACAATACAGGTCGCAATTGAGCTGAGTTTAGCAAATTCTTAGCTCCCTTTTCCTATGGTAATGACTAAAATTTCACTCTATTCACTTTGACAAATGCCAAATCACATCATAATATGCCGTCAATATGGTGGCTGTAGTTCAGTTGGTAGAGCGTCAGATTGTGATTCTGAATGTCGCGGGTTCAAGCCCCGTCAGCCACCCCATTTTTTTTTATTCGAGGAATACTTACCGCCAGGGCCACAGCCCAGCGGAAGATTCCAAGAAACCTCAAGACGATTCCCCATACATAACTTAACTGACTTAAATAATTGACGAGCTATTCCTCTTTTTACTGCAGGATCTGAAGCCTCCAGGCGGTCAAAAACAACTTTCAATGACTTTTTTAATGAATTTGCATCAACTTTAGCTTCCGATAAGTCTAACTGCTCATTCTTAAGACTTGAGATCGCTTCCTTAGTTAATCTTTTCCTTTCTTCAAGTCCTTCAAGTTGTTCATCCAGCCAACGAAGAACTCTTTGGCCAGACTTTCCACCTCCGGCAGTTCTCAATGTCTCCATCAGTGAGTCTTCTTCTTTGGATATTTCTTTTAACTCTTTTTTTCTCTTAGAAATCTCATTCTTAACGAAGTCTAATTTCGAAAATGTTTCTTTTTTAACTTTCTTAGCATGCTCAATCATTTTTTCGTTGTCTTCAAAGATTCTTAAAGAATTAAATACAGCAGATTCAATCTCATCAGCGGAAACCCGAACCTTATTTTTGGCGTTGTAGTAATAATACTTTGGTTCACCATTTCGAGCAGTACCAGAGTTACCAGTAAAACGAGATCCATCCTCAAAGTGTAAAATACCAGTGAGAGCATATAAGCGAGAGCGCTTTTTATTAAATCCTCTTAATTTTTCTACGACAGCTACATTCGCTTGTGTCTTATCAAAAAGCTCTTTATCAATAACAGCACCGAATGGAAGATCAACATATACTTCTTCTTTATCGGAATCTGTAGGAACATGAAGCTTACCAATATATTTTTTATTAGTAAGAAGTCTCTTTAATGATGAGACATTAAATTCTTTTCCTGTTTTGTTTTTTACACCCATCTCACTTAACTCGTAAGTTAGGCG
>JBFGZE010000115.1:0-7935 GCA_041586955.1 Bacteriovoracaceae bacterium | reverse complement strand
GTTTTTATTGTGGCATCAATCGCACCAAGGTCAAGAAATCTCTTTTTTAAGGCCTGAGCTGACATATGGGACTCCTAAGCTGCGTTACGTTGGGAACAATAATTCTGCCAAAAAATTTCCAAAATACGAAAGGTATGGGCGGGAATTTCATGGCCCAACTTTTCTCTCACTTGGGCGATCGCCTGGTCCAAGTCGCCCTTATCTACCGTTTGGTAATCATTTGTAAAATAAAACATATGTTTATAATCACGGGTGAATCCACATTCAGTATTGATATATTTCCAACAATCCCAGCCACGCCCTTTGGGAAGGTTTAATAGAGTTTGGTCAATTGTTGGCTGACTTGCCCCATCGACCAGCCACATTTTGAGTATCAAAAATTGTATTAAATCCATATCTTAACCCTTCAGAAAGTATGATTAATTATCGGAATATTCGGATTTAATCTAAAATGAATAGAAGTCTCATTTTTTAGGACACCACCATGGTCTACTTTATCTCGACGCGATGAGGAGGTCCTATGAGTAATAAACAATCACAATCCCCCAGTTTAAAAACCATTAAATCAACCCATACATCTTTTTCCAAGGGGGTCCTATTAGACCATGGCGATTGCAATAATATTGGGATAAACGATGCTTTTGAGGCCCATTTTTTTGTCTTTAGCGACTTTCGAGAAGTGAAAAAGAACGAATCCATCACTGTCATTGTTTTAACACCGTTAAAGGTCGCTTAATGTGTAAATTTTGGAGGGATATTATTGTGCTTTTGGTTTTTAATCTTTCCTTTTTAGTGGACCGCAATGTGGTAGGAGTTCCGATCGCTTTTTGGGGATATGTTGTTGGTGTGAGAATGATACTCCAGAAAGTTGAATTTCTAAGCAAATGGATCGATGGATTGGAGGTCCACCCGTTCATTAAGGAGAGGATCATTCCCATTCTCGCTTCCGGCATCACCTATATAATTTTGGGCCTTATTGGTGGACTGATCCAATATTCTCAAAAAATAAGACTTGAAGATGAGATATTGATTCACGGCAGGGGCAATGCCTCAAGCTTTTAATTCCTAAAGGGGGACTTATGAAATTACCGCTTTTATCTCTATTTTTAATGACTACTTTTTCCTGCGCTCACCATGGTGAGAAGGTTCTATCTCGAATGGATGGAAAAGATGAGAAACCTAAATGGGCGACGCTCTCACAAACGATGTTTAAAAAATCGGGTCGTATTTATGCGCTTGGTTTTGTTGACTTACCTGTTGACAGTCGCCTATCTGCGGCAATGAAGATTAGCGATAATAATGCCCGATATGAGGTGTCGCGTGAGGTTCAAGATGATATGGCCTTCATCTTTCAAAATGTTCAAGAGGATATTGCCGATTCTGGGCAATTAACCAGGTTTTATGGAACAGAGGTCTCAAAGAATCTTCTTAGCGGAGTGAAAACTGAAAAACGTTATTGGGAGAAGATGCAAACCTTTGATGAAAACGGAGATAAGTCCTTTCGGCTGCGTGTCTACTCTCTGGTCTCCATTAAAGAGGGGGATTTAAAAAAGGCCATTAAGCGAGCGCTTGATAAAGGAAAAGGCATTTCGCCAGAGATTAAGAAAAAGATAGACGATCATATGGCGCGAGAAATACAGCGTTTGGGCGAAGGTTAAGTTATGAATGAGGCCTCAAAGATTGTTTTAATATTTCTGGTTTGTTTAATGAAGGCCACTTGGGGGGAAACCCCTGAGTGGACTAAACAGGCCTTTACGTCGGATCAGGAGAATCATTTTTATATGGGAGTCTCTGACGGGCAAAGGAATTTAAAATTGGCGATGGAAGAGGCCTATCATGAAGCAGTCAAGGAAGCTGTTCGCCATAATTATGGCTTCAATCATCAATTGGTTCAAAATTACTTTGCCACGCTTAAAAATGTGGATATGACGGAGTCGATGGTTGTGCGTCAAGAGAATATAAATCTTAAGGGAATTGTCCCCATCAAGGAAAATATCATCCGCAAAAAAAATGGCACCTATACTGTATTTAGGCAAATTAAATACCCAATCGTGGAAATCACCAAAGAAAAGGAACGATTGCTCTTATTAAATACTCCTAAGGAAAATACCTATAGCTTACAGGGCAAAAATAATGGTGACCTCATGGTTAAAACCATTCCTATGGGGGCCCAGATTATTCTTACACGTTTGGATGGCCAGGGACAAGTCACTGGTTCTGGTGACGCTAAATTTCACCTCCCTCTTGGGCGTTACCAAATGACTATCATAAAAAGGGGATTTGAGCCTACTTCCAAAACGATCATCATTAGTGGACGAGGCCTTAAAATCAATGAGCAATTAAAAGCGAGCCGCGGTTTTATTATCGTGCGGCCTCGCCCACAAGATGCAAGTGTCTTTATCAATAACCGAAAGGTTAAGGGGAATAAAAAGTTATCTCTTCAGGTGGAGACTGATTATCGTTTGCGCATTGAGCATCCCGATTATCATTCTTTTGAAAAAATTGTATCCCCTTGGATTAATGAGGAATTAATAATCGAGAAATCATTAGAACCAAAGCTTGGTGTTATATCAATAATGACCAGACCTGATGGAGCTGTGGTTTCTATTGATGGAGAGGTGATTGGGAAAACACCTTTAATTGGTCATTCTCTCATTCCGGGTGACCATAATCTATCTATCAATCTGGTCGGTCATAGCACGATCAAGCGAAATATCTCAGTTTTACCCAATAAAGTGAATCGCCCGATGATCATAACTTTGAAAAAGGAGACTAAAAAGGAAAGAGAAAGAAAAGAGAAAAGTCGAGGCCCTAGTTGGGTTAAAAGGGCCTGGGATTATGTCTTTTGCTCCGAAAAAGAGCAGCGATTTCGGGTCTCATACACTCCTTTGGTCTATGAGAACGATGATTCTTTTTATCATGTTGTTCCATTGTCAGCTGATTGGCATATTTTAGGAAAGTTATCCCTTGGGGCCGATGTCCATTTTATGTATGACGAAGACGGCAATAGTTATTCACCCAATACAAGGACAATTACTCATTTAAGTAGTAATGCTAAATTGTGGCCTTTTCGTAACAATCATCTCGGCCTCGGTCTTGGAATGGAGATTAATTACCGTCATGAGGAATCTCGCAATAAGTTAAGTGGGACAAATGCCAAAGAAATCATTGCTGCGGAGTCCTCGGGAACAGGCATAATGGCGACCCTTCTTCTTCCCTTATCGTCGAAAAAAACATTCGGTATTCATATCGATTATAAGAAATTACATAGAAAAAATGCCAATAGCGACTTTACCGCAGTGGGCATTTATTTTGAATTTTAATCCCAGAAAAAGGAGGCACGTATGCAGAGTGTTCAGGGATTTACCAAAACGGATCGAATTTTATTGGTGGTGCTCGCCATCTTAAGGAGTCCACAGGGGTGGATTGGAGAGGAACAATTTTCTGAAATAATGGGGCAACCAAGTCGATCACAAAAATATAAAATTATTGGGGAGCTGGTTCATGCCAATAAAACGAGACCGCCCATTTTAAAGAAAGAAGTAAAAAATGGGACGGATGGATTTGGTCTTTCGGAGATGATTATTAAAATTTTTAATAAGGAGGAAGGGGATGAGCTTAAAAAGATTTAATGTTTTCGATGTCAGAGATGCAGTAGAGTTATATTCAAATGAAAATTATAAGGAGGCGCTCGATCTTTTTTTAAAGATTCACGAGTATTCACTCACTACCATGCAAAATTCCAATTTCGTGATATGGCATATCGCTTGTTGCTACGATATGCTTTTGAATCCTTTGGAAGCCGCCCATTGGATTAATTTGGCCTGTGATAATGACCCGCTCAATTCTTATTTTGAAGGCAGTCGCTGTGTTATTTATAATAAAATTTCCGACCTTCTCGAATCAAAGATGTTAGAGGGCGACGTATCCATGGCCGAAAAAATTTATACTTTTATCTATAAAAGTGGCCGGGTGACAAGTGCCAGTCAATTTACCATGATACGCTTTCATATGCGGCAAAAGAACTTCACTACCGCTAAGGAGATGCTAGATAACGCTCTGGGGAGAAATCCCTATGATCGTGATTTTATTAATTTGCGTAAAGAGATTGCGGAAATAGAGGGTGATCAAAAAATATTAGAGCAATTGAGTCTGGTAGACCAGGTCGTGGGGGGCCTTAAGGATCAATAAAGGAGTGACTCAAATGGGTTATATGGTAGAATTTAATCAATGATAATTAAATTCTTAATTCCCGTTCTTCTTCTTTGGACCATGTCCATTCATGCCAATTGTGAGCATGATAAGAATACCTTTCGTTGTGTCCGCTATATAAAAAATTATGATGCGGACACAATAACGGTCTCCATCCCAGGAGTTCATGCGATTATTGGCGAGAAAATGAATATACGAGTCAATGGCGTTGATACTCCTGAAATTCGCACCAAAAATAAATGCGAAAAGAAAAAGGCACGTGATGCCAAAAAACTGGTTAAGGCCCTCCTCAAGTCCGCCAAACGAATCGATCTGACCAATATTCAAAGAGGGAAATACTTTCGCATTGTCGCCGATGTTATGATTGATGGTAAATCTCTCAGCTTTTATCTCCTGAAAAATGGTCTTGCTGTTAATTATGATGGTGGGACGAAAAAGAAAATGAACTGGTGTCAATCCTATCGCGATATCGCTTCAAAAAATAAACTCTAGGTCCAGGAATCTTAGAATTTAGAGGTCATGTAAAGGCAAGTGCTCTGCAATGATTAGGTTAGGATGCCTTTTTAATCTCATTGGAGTTTATATTAAGCATTATGGAAGATTTCAACTTCTTGTGAAATTGCTCTTTTAGTTCTTCTGGCCCTATCATTTGAATTTCATCGGCATAAACAAATATTTGCCCTAAGAATTCTGAAGAATTGGTATAGAGGCATTCATACTCATCAAATTCATCTGTTGATTGGATTAATTGACCGGTGAAAAACTTTTTTTCAGCAATAATTTTTTTTGCGTGCCCAAATACTCTCATGTAGGCAATTTTCTTTTCTCCCAAGATAAGACCACTTGTTTCCTTGTATCTTTCTTTAGGGTCCCATTTACTTTTAAGAGGGTATTTAAAATTTTCAGTGGAGATTTCTATTTTTTCAATCCGACAAAGTTTAAAAACTCTGATCGGCCCGTGGATCGCTTCATCTTTACGGGCAATAAGATAAAGTTCATCTCTGTATTGGCATAAGGTAAGGGGAAAGATGGTGTAGAATTTTCCCTGGTAATTGATAAAACTTTTAAAATCACCTAAGAGTGAATTGATCACGTTTTGGAGAATAACTTTTCGCTCCTCAGAAAAAGGCAGCCCTTGAACTTGAGAGAGGTAGATAAATTTTCTATCGATATTTTTCTTGCTCTCTTTTTCCCAAAGGTAATTTGCTTCCATTAAATTATTTTCAATAAGATGTCCCACTTGTTTCAGGCATTCGAGTAGGTATTCCCCCTCATTCCTGGCCATCATAAAGTGAGACCATGTCTTCTCGTGTAATTTATAGACATTGCCATTTTTGCTTTTAATCTTGCACAAGAGAGCAGGGCGGTTGGCCGATTCTTGAATCAGGTCGTTGACATAATTATAAAACTGGCTTTTTGAGGGATGACCCAATAACTCCTTAAGGCGCTCTTCATTAATCTCAAGGCGAGCAGAGTCGGCAATGGCCAATATGACATTGATATAATTATCGGTTTTATTACCTGATTTGAGTTTTTTTGCCATGTGATCTTGTCGGGTATTTTGGCTTTTTTATTTAATTTAAGTTTCTAAGTTTATGAATTTATTACTTTTAAAAAATGCCTGGATAGGAAAAATTCCGCTTTTTTAGGACTTATATTTTCTATGATGAAACCATGGAACAGAAAATCTTATTAGAAATAGAGAACGAAGAATCCCCGGGTGTTTTATTTCAAAAGGGGCATCAATATAATCTTCAATTTTTTTACCAAGGCGTGAACTTCAACGCTGCTACCTTTTCACTTACTGGCAATGAGTATGAGTTTCGCATGTTTTATAAAAATAAAGTCATTTATCTCTATTTAAAAAAGGTGGAGGAGAAGAGGTACGAAGGAATTATTAAGCAAATGAGAAAGACTGGTTTAACTGAAGAAATAATTTTTATTAAGCGAGTCATTATGACAAATAAATGGGAGATATGATGAGGCAGCTCGTTTCAAGGTTGATTTGCTTGGGAATCATTATTTGGGGTTTATCTTTAAATGGAGAGCTTATGGCCTTTGTCGATATGATCAACTTCCTAATAGTGATAACTCCAGTTTTCTTTTTACTCTTTGCCAAATATGGCCTAAAGGGGATCACCTTTTTTAAAATAGATGATATTTCTCTACAGTCTCAAATCGCTCGTGATGGTGGATTACTCTGTTTGTTAATGGGCCTCCTTGCCGCCTTAATTGGATTTGTTGTAATGCTTGGAACATTATCTAATCAAGCGGCATTAGGGCCATCAATGGCGGTTTGCCTAATTGCTCCCTTATACTCTCTATTTCTTTATTTATTCATTTTTCTACCATTTGAGCAGAGAGGTGCAGATGACTAACATAAAAAGACGCATTCTTTGTTCGGCATTGGCCTTTGGGAGTCTTTTTGTTACTTCAACCTTCGACTCATTTATCGATACCTTTACCACCACTCCTGTACTAATAATCAATGTTTTAGTCGTGATATTATTTTTGGTAACCAAATATCAAGAAGACCAGTTTTGCAATTCCCCCAAGGATATAGATGATATCGTCAAAGATGGTTATCTCTATAGCTCTTTATTAGCAGGGATTACAGTACTTTCAGGTTTAGTTAGAATGTTAAGTAATTTATCGGCTTATACCCTCATAGGGCCATCTTTAGCGATGGTCATTCTTGGAATGGTTTATGGCCTCGTTCTTATTATATTTATTTTCTATCCATTGTCCTCTAAACCATTACCTTGTTTTGTTGTTTATATCCCTATTGGGGGCATTCTTATTATTCTGCTTAGTTTTTTTGTGCTGCTTGTGAGCTTTTTTTAAAATAAAATATTATAAGGAGAGATAGATGACTCCTATTCCGTTACGCGTAATGGAGATAATGGGTTGTCCTATCGAGATATGATGAGGATCAAGGATGCCATGATTACTGAAGGGCCTAAAATATTAGAGATGAAAACCATCTCCGATAAATTGTAAACGGTCTGGAGCTGGCCTGTAGTATTGTGGCCCAGGTGAAGTTTCTGCCGGTGAATTTATTAAAAACATTAAAGCAATTGGTTCGGGTGCAATTGGAGGTACCTTAATACTCAGCCTCGAAGGTCTTCTTAATCCCACAATCGTCGCTGCTTCTTATGGTTTCTTTTTTGGCGGTATAGTTGGTGGTCCATTACTTATTGTAGGTGTCTTTGGTGGGATAGGAATACTTTGTACTTCAGTATTAATTGCCATCAAAAAGGCCACGCCTATAGAAAGATCAACGATTGCTCATCTAGAAAGCTCTTGCTCTATGTGAAAGTCGAATCCATCCGGATTCAGGTTCGTTGAAATAACGCTCGCCATCTTTGTAATTATAAATTGGCCTCCAGCCGTTACTTTCCTTAATAAGGACTTCTTCCGAAAGATGAATCTGAATACCCGGTCTATAATCTTGAATTACATTTTTCCATTTCATAAATTGTCTAGCAGTCATCCCCCTTTGCGCTAAGAAAAGGGAGTTTGTTTCTATACCAAAGTTGACACTTATGATTTGATTTGACCAGATCGTCACAGGCTTATGATTAGGTTTGAGAACATTATTTATAAGTGAGAATATGGTTTTCAGGGAACAGCTTTCATCTAAGCTGTCTAGATTGATTTCGATTGAAAAAACGGGTTTTTTGGGACTTTCTAAAAATTTAAAGTGGAAATCATTCATAGGAT
>JBFGZE010000114.1:0-8099 GCA_041586955.1 Bacteriovoracaceae bacterium | reverse complement strand
TCCAATAATAACCTTGTCGAATCTTCATATTTTTCTAATCCGTTCTTTAAAATTTTTCCCGCTTCTTCCCAATTTTCATTAACCTTGTAATAGAGAAATAATGAATGATAAATGGCAATGGACTTATCTTTTGTTGGTTGAAGCTTTTCTGCCACCTTTTTGGCCTTATCAAACTCCCCAATTTCCAATAGTACTCTTAAATAGATGGAAAACATTTGTAAACTTGGCTTACCAAGACGGAGGTAATTTTCAATAATATAAAGGGCCGTTTTATATTTTTTCTTATTGAAGAAAAAAGTCGCCGCACCTAACGATAGGTTTACGTTTTGCAATAATCGACTTTCAGAAATGCGAAAGAAATTATAAAGAGTTTTATTTAATTTCTTCTTATCTTTAGCATCAGGATATAATTCACCATAAACTGTAAACATCAGGCCTAAGGCATTATCATTTTTCTCATCATACTCAAAAGCTTGTTTAAATTTAGCAGCACTCGCTACCATATTGGGATACGTACCCTTTTTATAAAGCTTGAGGCCTTCTCTTAAAAGATCACTTGCCATTTCTGGGTTTTTTTCCACTTTTGCTTGGGGAAATGGCAAGGTCGCCCATTTCGGGTCGAACATTTTTTCACTTTTTTCATCGAAAATTAAAAAATAAAGGATGAGCACAGCGCAAAACGCCACAATTGGCTTTAAACCCTTCTTTTCTTTAACCTCTTTAGAGCAAGAATTCTCAACTTCAGGGTTAGAACTTCCAATAGTTAGATCTTCATCCTTTTCCTGTATTACATCCTCAAATTGGTTGGCCTCTTTTTTAAGCTCGGCCAATACCTGTGGAATATGGAAAACTTCCGTTTTATCTGTTACTTTTAAGCTTTCTTCCTTTTTAATGACCAACTCTTCTAAGGTTTCCTCTTTTTGTAATTCATTTTCAGTTTCTCTTCTTGTTAGGTCATCAGGCCTTTTAATAATTTTCGTTTTTTCATAACTTGGGGTAAGAGGATTTTTAACCTTTACCGTCTTGTCATTGGATTCTAATTCCTTGGACATCCCTTCGGGCATTTCAATTTTTACTCCCACAGGGTCGTGAATGGTCTTTGTAACGTTATTTTCTTCTTCAATTTCAAGCTTAATTTCTGTATTCTTTTTTTTACGGTAATCAAACTCCGCAAAATTTTCTTCGACCACCATTTGATCTAATTCTTTCATTTTTTTTCTATGATCTTCTTTTTTTAATTCATCTAACTTTTTAATTTCGTCCTGGATATTGTATTTGACGAGGGTTCCACGTTCATGATCAGAGGGATCAAAGTTATTCACAAAATTTAATAACTCATAATTAGTATCGAGAGGATTAAATACGCCATCGACTTCAGTGCACCACAAGGTAGCAGAGTTCACTTTACCCTGGTGATAAAGAAGCGCGATCTCTTCTTTGATAAGAGGGCCTATCACCCTGCCTTCTTTGCCGATCAATTTTATAAAATATTTTTTTCCCATTAATTTGATTATAACCTGCTGGGCCATTTTAAAAAATGGGACAAAAAAAGGGGAGGTTATACCTCCCCAATCATTTAGAAATTTTTTACTGATTAATTAATAAAAACCTTGGCGCCGCTTGTCAAACTCATTAAGTCTGACCAAAATAGGCCAAAGATAAGAATTGGCAAGGCCATTACCGCAATAATAAACTGATTACGGTAAGTAAAACCCATTACAGGGGTATCTGATTCACTGTCTTTAAAGATCATAAATCTGACAATTTTACTGTAATAATAAAGTGAAATAACAGAGTTAACACCAGCAATTAAAGCGAGGACATAGTATTTCTTTTCAACCACGGCGGCAAATATATTAAACTTGGCCACAAATCCGCTCAATGGAGGGATACCAGAGAGAGAAAACATTACAATGGTCATCAGGATCGCCATAAGCGGATGACTTTTAATAAGACCATTAAATCTTTCAAAGTGATCATTACCATATTTATCTTGAACAAATGAGACAATATAGAAGGCAACTAATGTCATAAAGAGATAATTGACCCCGTAAAATAGAATTGAACTTGCCCCTGCTTCATTAGCGACAACCGCGCCCAATAACATGACACCAGCATGACTAATTGAACTATAGGCAAGCATTCTTTTGACTGAGCGTTGACCGATGGCCGCGACATTTCCAACGGTCATGGTAATTGCTGCCACCATGCTTAATAATCCAATCCAGGCGATAGATAATGGTGTTGCGGTAGAAAAAAGCTCCATCGTAAGACGAATAATGGCCGCCATACCGGCAATTTTTGGAACAATTGAGAAAAAAGTTGTGACCGGAACTGGCGAGCCTTCATAAACATCTGGGGCCCACATATGAAATGGAACACAAGCAATTTTATAACCAACCCCTACAAAGAAAAGCAAGAAGCTTGGAAGTAGAATTGCCAATTGAATAGAGTCCAGGCCTGATATTTTATCTGCCATTTCGACAAAGTGAATTGTTCCAAGCGTACCAAAGATATGACTCATCCCAAAAAGCATAATCCCGGCGGAAACACCCCCGTACAATGCATACTTAAGCCCGGCCTCAGAGCTTCTATCATCAGTTTTCTTAAAAGATGCCATGGCATAAGAAAGAATAGAAAGCGTTTCAATGCCAATATAAAAGATCAACATATTAGACGCTGACGCCAATAGCATCCCTCCAACCATAACACCAACTGCCAAAATGGAATATTCAGGCTTAATTGACTCTTCGATATCCTTTGAAACCATGCTCAAATAAATGCAGGCCATTGTACCTAGAACCATAATGATTTTGGCCAGTGTACTGAATCCATCAATCGTGACTGAGTTTGTAAAAACCCTTACTGATTCATTTCCAAGACCAGAGATTAACGCCGACAAGGTCGCAATTAAACCCATGATACCTGCAAAGTAAAACCAAAAACGGCTTTCCTTCTTCCTACCAAAGGTGGCCTCAATTAAGATGAGACCTACCATCGTTAAGGTAGCTAAAAGTTCAGGTATATAATGACCAATACTGGCGAGGTATTTTAAATACATATTTCAACAACCTTAAAACTTACTAAGTAAATCGATTAAGTTTCCAACAGAAGCTTTCATAACATTCAAGACTGGAGCTGGATGAATTCCAAAAACAATCACAGCAACGCAAAGAGGTAACATATAGAAAATCTCTCTCGCATTAACGTCAGTATACTTCTTACATGATTCAAGAACTTCACCAAAGAACATTCTCTTAAACATCCATAGAAGATAAGCAGCACCAATAAGAAGTGCCATCAAAGACATTAAAGTGATTGTTGGATACACCTTGTAAAGACCTAAGAAAATAAGCGCTTCTGAAATAAATCCAGACAAACCAGGAAGACCCATTGATGCAAACATCGCAATGATGAAGATAATGGAGAATTTTGGCAGTTGCGTGTAAAGGCCACCAAAGCCACGCGTACCATCTGGCCTAACAATCCATCTGTGGTGAGATCTTTCATATAGAATCCCAATAAGAAGGAACATCATAGCAGTTGAGGTACCATGGTTAAACATTTGAAGAACCGCACCATTCATACCAGCAGTTGTCATAGCAGCAAGCCCCATCATGACAAAGCCCATATGGGATACTGAAGAATATGCAACGAGCTTTTTCACATCATCCTGGGCCATGGCACAAAATGCCCCATAAATGGCATTGACAAGGCCAAGAACCGCGATTGCATCGGCAAAATAAACAGAGGCACTTGGAAAGATAGGAAAGGCAATTCTTAAAAATCCATAAGTTCCCATCTTGAGAAGAACGCCGGCAAGTATAACCGAAATTGCGGTTGGGGCCTGAACGTGAGCATGAGGCAGCCAAGTATGGAAAGGAAATACTGGAACCTTAATTGCAAAACCAATGAACATAAACACAAAGAAGAGTTTGGCGAATGGCAATATTATGCCAAACATTTCAAGTTCTTTATCAATGAACTTACCACCACTAAGCGCAAGAATATCAAAAGTGCCGGCAACATAATAAAGAGCAACCATACCAATCAGCATTAGGATTGAACCAAAAAAGGTATAAAGGAAGAATTTAATCGCAGCATATTCTCTGTTTTCCCCACCCCAAATACCAATAAGAAAGAACATAGGGATAAGCATGACTTCCCAAAAGACATAGAAAAGAAAGAAATCTAATGAAAGGAAGACACCAAAAACTGAGGCCTGAAGGAAAAGAAAAAGGGCGAAATAACCTTTAACTTGTTTTTCAATGGTCCAAGAACTGAGAACACATATAAAAAAGAGTAATCCTGTTAGGACAATCATTGGGAGCGAAATCCCATCAACACCTAATTTATAGAAAATATTAAATTGAGCGATCCATGGATAGGACACATTAAAAACATCCTGCATCGCCCCTACACTTGTGTCAAAATTGGCATAAAGCACTAATGTCAATCCAAATGTAATGATTGTATTCACTAAAGACCAATATTTTACCATTGTGGTTTTAGATCGAGGGATAAGTAAAACGCCTAATACCCCTAGCATTGGCATCCACAAAATCCAGTTCAACAAATTATGCACCGGTCACTCCTTTCCTTATATAAAGAATCTAAACTTTTAAACTAACGTAAAAATATATCCCGCTAAAACAGCGATTAACATAAGCATATAAAATTGGATTTTACCGGTTTGTGCCCAGCGCAAAATCACGTTAAAAAACTTCACGCTGGCACCAGTACCATCAACACCAACGTTATCGACCATGGTATTATCAAACCAATTAGTCGCCTTATAAACACAACGGTTAACAAATTCCCAACCATCAACGGCAAAGCGGTCGTAAATCCCCAAGTCAAAAAATGCCAAGGCATTATTCATTGGAATAAGTGCTTTTTGAATAATCCCGCCAATATAAAAATCATCGAAGTAATATTTATTCTGTAGAGCGCGATACCATCTGGAAAAAGTGTTAACCCACCACGCAGGATTCCAAGCCCTTTTGATGTACATCATATAGGCCATAAAAATGCCGAAAAAGGCGATAAAAATAGACATGACTGCGCCAATTTGGTGCATATAGTGAACATGGTGAGCTTCATCTTCTGGTAAGCCATAGGATGGATCGTAACTCGCCTTGGGAAAATTGGCCTCAGACTTGATATCAGCGAATCCCCATTCTTGTCGCTCATAAGTGCTAAACTTTTCTGGCTTGGGCTTTTCAATTAATGTTTGGAACCATTCATAGCGGTCACCAAAAATATGAGTAAGACCTTGACCAGTTAGAGAACCTGAAAAGAAAATACCAAAGGTAAAGACTGATAAAATCAAAAGCGGTAAGTTTCTATTAAAACTAAAACCTTCCTTATGTGTATGATCATAGAGATCCTTATCTCTTGGCTCACCAAAGAAAGTAAGGAACATCATTCTAAACATATAAAAAGCAGTCATACCGGCAGCGACAAATCCAAGAACCGCTGGACCAATATAGGAAGTATGATGAGTGGCCTGAATTAAAGCATCACCTAAAATCCTATCTTTAGAGACAAATCCTGACCAAAAAGGCACACCAGAAATTGCCAATGTACAGAACATCATCGCCCAAAAAGTATAGGGCATCTTTTTTCTTAGCCCACCCATTCGTGGCATTTCTTGCACGTGAGCGTGAGTATGATGATCATGAAGTGAGTGAATAATTGAACCTGCAGATAAGAAAAGGCAGGCCTTGAAAACGGCATGGGTAATTAAATGCATAAATGCTGCATTATAAGAGCCCACACCAACCCCTAAAACCATATAACCTAATTGTGAAATCGTTGAATAGGCAAGTACCGCCTTAATATCAGTTTGGATAAGGGCAATAGTGGCTGCACCAAAAGCGGTGATGCCGCCAATATAGGCGATCATAGTAGTCAGTCCACCCAATTCCATAAGAGGATACATTCTCAAGGAAAGGTATACACCCGCAGCAACCATCGTCGCGGCGTGAATGAGAGCAGAACAAGGAGTCGGTCCAAACATGGCATCTGGCAACCAAACTTGAAGAGGGACCTGGGCCGATTTACCAACGGTTCCCATAAAGATAGACATACCTGCAAATGTGGCCAAGGGAATACCGAGAACCATAAGGCTATCGAAGCCACCATTACCAATGGTCTTATAAATGTCGACGAAAGTGACATTACCAACAACTGTCCAGATCGCGATAATACCGAGAAGGAAAAAAACATCCCCAACTCGTGTCGTCATAAAGGCCTTCATAGAAGCATTTCCAGCTCCTTCTTTTTCGTAATAAAAGCCAATAAGAGAATAAGAGCAAAAGCCCATAAGTTCCCAAAAGATAAATACTGAAAGAAGGTTATCCGAAAGGACGAGGCCCAGCATTGCTGAAGTAAACAGCGATAAATAGACATAAAAGCGGCCATAGCGAGCGTCGTCTTTCATATAATAAGTCGAAAAGAGATGAATCAAGAAAGCAACGCCAGTTACCATTAATAACATGGTGGCCGCCATATTATCGATATAAATCCCCATATCCACTTTAAACGGAATGGCCTCGGTACCGATATCAAACCAAGTAAAATACTTATGGATATAGTAACCGGTAGAGTACTTATTAAAGACAAAGTCTAAAAAGATACGTGCGGCACAGATAAAAGAACCAAACATTGCTGTGCAGCTCAATAAAACACCTAATTTAGTAAACTTCTTAACTAAAAAGATATTTATGACGAACGCAAAGAAAGGTAATAAAACAATGGGCGCAATCGTAAAAATATTATAATCCATAACTTAACTTTCCCTATCTCTAGCTATGTAATTGTGTAGCATCATCAATATGGACACTTTCTTTAACTTGAAAAAATCGAATCACAAGGGCCAATCCAACAGCGGCTTCAGCTGCTGCTATAATAATGACAAATAATGATAAGATATGACCGTCCATATTCTGGTTAACAAAACGCGTATAAGTCGCAAAATTCAAAGCACATGCATTAAGAATCAATTCAATTCCCAAAAGAATCGCAATAATATTTTTGCGAGCAGTCATAACAATGATGCCGCAAACAAAGAGGAAAAAAGAAATAAAGAGATATGAAGCTAAACTCATCATTGTTAATGTCCTTTAGGTCGTGCAATAACTGAAGCCCCAATTAAGGCCCCAAGTAATAAGACAGAACTAATTTCAAAGGCCAACACGTGATCGGTAAGTAATAATTCACCAATTCTTTCAACCGTCGGGGAAAATTCTTCCATATTTTTGGGTGTATAGTTTTCAAGGCCATTCGCCACAATCTTATAAACCACTAAACTCATCACGGTGGCTGTAAGGCCACCAAAAATATAAGTTTTTACGTTACCCATTGCAGGGGCACGAAAGATATTAGTAGATGATTTATCATCAACATTACCTCCTGTCAGCATGACCGCAAAAAGCATGAGAATAACAACACCACCAGCATAGACAACGAGTTGTGTTGCCGCCAAAAAGTCCGCATTCAAGGTGGCATATAAGCCGGCCACTCCAAAAAGAGAGGCCAATAGAAAGATACAGGAATGCATGAGATTTCTGTTGAGAACAACTGCCAGAGCTCCACCCATTGTTAGAACCGCAGATAGTACAAATAAAAAGTTATCAAACACGATCATCTCCTAAAATTAATGACCACCACCGGCCGCAACGGCACCAGCTTTAAAAATCAAATCAAAAAGTGACTTACCATCAAATAAATAAAGCCAGAAGGCAACACCTATTAAGTTAAAAAGTCCAATTGGTGTTAAATATTTCCAACAAACAGTCATTAATTGATCAACACGCAAGCGAGGCAGTGTCCAGCGGATCCAAATAACGACGTAATAGAGGAGAAAAGTTTTTGAAAAGAATGAACCTAATTCTAAAAGTTGACCCAAGATTTTACCGGCCCAATCTGGCATATGAAGGGTATTTATGAAAAATTCACCATTGCCTAAATCCATAGGGACTTTATAACCACCCATAAATAGGGCCACTGCAACACCACAAACAACAAATACTTCTATATATTCGGCCAAAGCAAAGAAGCCAAAGCGCATACCTGTATATTCAGTATGGTAACCG
>JBFGZE010000113.1:0-8223 GCA_041586955.1 Bacteriovoracaceae bacterium | reverse complement strand
TCTCCAAGCTCTCCCGATTCAGTATTATGATCAAAATCCACATGGCCGTATCATTACGAGGCTCACACATGACGTCGAGGGAATTGAATCCTTTTTTTCTTCTAGTTTGTCACGGTTGCTCATTGGCATTTTAATGATCATATCTGCCTTTATCGCTATGGCAATGACTAACCTTTCACTTACTCTCTATTGTGTTGCAGGTATTTTACCAGGAATTTTCTTTACTTATTTATCAAAGGCCCCCTTGCGTGAGAGGAATCGTAAAATCTCACAACAAAAGGGGACTTGTAACGCCATTGGTGCCGAGCTGATTAGTGGTATCGAGGTGGTGCGCTCTTTTGGGCTAGAGGACTGGGCAAAGGATCGATACTTTGAGGAAAATAAGAAATTACGTGAATATGAGTTAGATTTAAATTCTTTTAACACTTGGGTACGACCTTTGATTTCCTTATCCTGCGCTATTCCTCTTGTTTTATTGGTTTGGGTCGGGGGGTACAGAGTTGTTGAGGGAAGCTTAACGATTGGTATTTTTATTTCATTTTGGCATTATTGTGGAAAGTTTTTCTACCCTTTGATGGGCCTATCACGAGAGTTTCACCTCATTCAAACCGCTTTGACTTATTGTGAGAGGGTCTATCTCTTTTTAAAAGAGTCCAAGGAAGAAGATATTTTAAGGCAAGGTGAATTGAAAGAATTTAAAGGCCTTAAGGGGGACATTAATTATACTGATATATGGATGAAATATCCCAATACAGAAAAGTGGATTCTTAAGGGGATTAATGTCAAAATTTCTGAAGGTGAAAAAATTGGTCTTGTTGGGGCCACCGGGAGTGGAAAAAGTACCTTTGTTTCACTTCTTGCCCGTCTTTATGATTTTCAAAAAGGTGAACTCTCTATCAATCATCAAGATATAAGAGGATTAGATCTCTCTCAATTACGGCATAAAATTGGTTATGTCGGCCAAAATGTTATTTTATTTCGGGGATCTATTCGTGAGAATCTATGCCCTCCAATTGATATGCCTGATAATACTATACTCCAAGCATGTGAGAAAACGGGTCTTGGTGACCTTTTGTCGGCACAGGGGAAGGACTTGTCCTTTGAAGTTCTCGAAGAGGGATCGAATCTTAGTGTGGGAGAGCGCCAATTAATATCTCTCACCCGAGTATTTTTACAAAGTCCTGATATTTATATATTTGATGAAGCGACTTCGAATATTGATCCTGATACTGAAGCCTACTTAATGAATGCACTTAACCACTTATTAGCGAATAAGACGTGTTTGATCATTGCTCATCGCCTAGATACTTTAAAGACTGTCGACAGGGTTATTGTTTTTGATCAAGGGGTGGTTTGTGAAGAAGGCCCCTGGCAATCACTTTTGCAAACCGAAGGGGCCTTTTATCATTATCTAAAAAATTATGAGCTCTTAGCTTCACGATAAACAAAGGCCTTAGAGCGAATATCAAAAATCTCACCTTTCTTAAGTTTACGGCCTTTGATGCTTTCGTTTGACGCATTTTTAATGGCGTCTTTATGCATTTTTAATAAGGACTTGCCAATCGCTTTACCTAATAAGGG
Source organism: Bacteriovoracaceae bacterium (assembly GCA_041586955.1). Classification (GTDB taxonomy): domain Bacteria; phylum Bdellovibrionota; class Bacteriovoracia; order Bacteriovoracales; family Bacteriovoracaceae; genus JBFGZE01. The sequence goes on along the minus strand of JBFGZE010000113.1, from coordinate 6,642 downwards.
TGGAACAGCATTACCAATTTGTCTCCATTGGGCGGAGAGTGACCCTTTAAATAAGAAATTGTTAGGGAAGCTTTGAAGTTTGGCAGCTTCTCTTTGGGTTAAGTAACGAGGTTCTGTCGGGTGATAATAGCTATGACGATGGGTCATGATAGTAGGACTTGGCTTAGCACGATCAAGACGGAAGTACTTACATTGGCGAAAACGATTTTCTCTCATTTCTTCCCAATTGACCCCAAGGCGCAACCTTGGGGGAAGATAGGCCAATTCATCTTTTTGGTAGCGAATACCTTTACCCTCTGGGATGCACTTCAGGCGCTTAAGATCAACCGGTGACTTTACTTTGGCATTCTCGAGGTCATGGTTGAGGTATTCACCTTTTGTTGTTTGAATATCCCTTAACGCTTCTCCCACAGTTATTGGTGGGCGATAAGTTTTGGCCATAATGGTGTCATGGCTATGGCGCGGGAATTGAACATTATCATTAATTCTTGTCCCGATAATAATTGTCCTTCTGCGTTTCTCAGGCACACCATATTTCTCAGAAGACATAACCTGCACATCTAAATTATAGCCGAGTCTTTGGAAGCGAGAAAAAATGGCCTTTAGTGTTGCCTCATTTTTTTTAGCGAGCAACCCTGTGACATTTTCAACGACAATAAAATAAGGTTTTGTCATTCGAACCACACGGACAAATTCTAAGAATAATGAATTTCTTTGGTCTCCAGGGTTACCACGGCCAACAGTTGAGAACCCTTGGCAAGGCGGCCCACCGACGACAGCATGGATTTCTTGGCCACCAGTTAATTCCGTCAATTTGTTTTTAGTTAATTTTTGAATCGGCCCGTGAAAGGTTTTGGCGTATTTGTGATTTTCATTAAAAGTTTCCATGGCATATTTATCCATGTCCACCCCTAATAGGCAGCGCATACCAGCGAGCTCGAGGCCGCATGACATACCCCCTGCGCCAGAAAATAGGTCGATAAAATTCAATTTATTGATGCTTTTGGGCATTGTCCCTCTTCCTTGATAGTGATTGAAATTATTATCCTTTTGCCATACGGGTATTGTCAACTATCACTTATGCCGCAAAAGGTAATAGAATGGTGTCTTCATTTTGACTATTGTCAATATTGTGAAGAAGATAGCCTCTCGTTGTCAAATTTGCCCATTGAATATTGGAAAAAATTTTCCATTCTTGAAGCTCCGTGGGAGCAGCAATTAGGTGGGGCGCATTATCCCTTGAAAGGTGGACTTCGAGGGCCTTTAGAAAGAGTGCTTTTTGTTGGCCATCTAAATAAAGCTCGGGAGAGTCTAGGAATAAAAAGTCACATGGTGCAATGAGTCCGCGGATCAGGGCGGCCAACTTTAATTGGGCCAATGACATCTCGCGACAGGGACTTTTCATGGGTGGCAATGTTTTTATCATCTCATTGAGATGGGGATTATTGAGTTCACGTCTTCTGCGGTCCCAGGTTTGCATGGGGTTTTTATTCCATTGGTTGGGAAATGTTCGCCATAAGAGCCATTGGTCGAGGGTATAATCGGCGACCTTTTTAGGACCAATAGACACATAATGAAAAGCAGGAGCGCGTACCTTTTGAACCTTTAATAGATGTAAAAAGTGCTTCAATTTACTGGTTGACCAATTGCATTTTTCCACCCTAAAAAGAATAATTTGCTGTTGTGCTTTCATTGTCATAAATGACTTTTCGGCAGAAAGTGCCGGGAGTTTAAAAGTAATTGGCCCCAGTCATTTTTATCCCCCAAGACTAGATAAACCCTTTATAATATGGGTATGAGTATGACAAAAAGGCCATCGAAACGAAAAACCGTCATTGTAGGTATGACAGGACGCTGTGATTCCACTATTGCCGCCTACTTACTAAAAAAGCAAGGTTATCAGGTAATAGGAGTGACATTATTATTCGGCCCTTTGGCCAAACCCAACGGTGGTGACGGGCCATTATTATTAGATGGGAAACATTTTCTGGGAGCGTATCATATTCCCGATCCCATGAAAGTTAAAAAAATATGCGAACAATTGGAGATTCCCTTTTATGCGGTGAATGCTCAGGATCAATATCAGGAAAAAGTAGGGGACTTTGCTGTTGCAGCGAAAATTGGTGGTAAATGGTTTGAGCCTAAGCTCCATACTACAGAATTAATTTTCAGTATACTTTTGGAAAAGGGGATTAAGCTAAATGCCGATTATGTGGCCACAGGCCATTTTGCCAAAATTATTCGTAATCAAACTTCTAGAGATTTTCACGTTTATGTATCAAATGACCTTGAGCACGACCAAAGCCACCTTCTTTCCTTATTAAAAAAGGAGCAAATGGAGCGTATTCTACTACCTCTATCTGAAATGCGCAGTGAAGAAGTGATGAAGGTGGGGAAATTATTAGGAATTAAGTTTGGTGATGAAGATATCACTCATCATCTAATGACTGACCCCAAGATGAAAGAATATGTTGAAGATTATGCCGCCCCTAGTTTGCGGCCCGAGGGTGAAGTTGTCACTTACCCACAAGATAATACGATTATGGAGCATAAGGGGATTCACCAATTCTACCTCGGGCAGAAAAAAATAGGCCTAGTTGGCACGTCGAAGGCGCTAGAAAAAGGGATCATTATTGCCAAAATGTATTCAGAGATTAATCAAGTTCTAGTCTGTGACGAACAAAGCCTCCACTTTACAGAGGTCCACATTGAGAGATTCTATCTCGATGCTAATTTTGATGTTACCGGTCCTGTTGAATGCTTTGTCCGTTTACCTAATCGAAAAGAGACTATGACGGGCACTTTATATTTCAAAACCTTAAATCGCGCTATCTTTGAATTCACTGAAGAACAAGACGGCATTCTTTTTCCTGGTTCATTCGTTTACTTTTATAATAAGGCCGGAGTCGGTGGGCGCTTAATTGGTGGAGGGGAAGTCCGTTGCACAGGAGAGTGGAAATATGAAAGATTTTGGAGTTTGCCGCCAGTTGCCCCCGAAGAGGATGATGAAGAAAATAAACCGGCCTTCGATCCACTAAGACTTAAATTCTAAGGGAGTAATAAAATGAAATGGTATGTGATTTTTTTAATGACCTTTTCCTCTATGACTCTTAATGCTGTGATTGTCCTTAATAATAGAGAAAAAAAGATTCGCAATATTTCTGATATCAAGAACATCACCTCAAAAATAAAAAAAAATGACCTCATTGATAAATTAAGAGGTTTTGTTAAATGTTGTCGTCCTAATCGTATGGTCGGAACGATTGGCCATCAGGCCGCGCAGAAGCATTTAATTGATACTCTTAAGATTATTGATCCCCATAACTTAGTATGGGTGGATGCCTTTAGGCCCGACTTAAACCATGCTATCCAAGTCTATCGCAATGACTTTAAAGAGGAGATTGAGGGAAAGTATCAACCGGCCGACCCTATCTATAAAAAATGGCAGGCCTTTACCCAGCAAATGGTGGCCAACGTCAATAAATTTAAAACAATTGAAGGTAAAAACATTATTTGGGAAAAACTTGGCAAAATTAATCCTGATGAAATTTTGATATTGGGAGCGAATTATGACTCCATTCATATCAACGGAAAAACTTTATTCATTGAACCTGAGTCTGCTGCTCCTGGTGCTGATGACAATGGCACCGGAGTCGCCGCCTTACTACAAATCATTGAATTATTAGCTCAGATTGATCTCCCTAAAACGATACGTATTGCCTTTTTTGATTTTCAAGAATTTAACTCCTTGGGCAGTCGTGCTTTTGTCCAGAAATATAAGGAGGAGTTCAAGAAGAAAAAGGTGGCGGGCTTTGCTAATTTGCTGATGCTTGGCCACGATACGCGTTCACAGGATAAAGATAAAAAATTGGGGAATATGAGTCTTTTTATTCGACGCCGAACAGACAATGGCCATATTCCCGACCTTAAATTGGCCAATCGTTTGCGAGATTTGGGAGAATCCCTAGGATTAGGTGTTCATTTTAATATTGTGGATAATAGCTTTAACTCCTCTGATCACGTTCCATTTTGGCAAGCGGGAGTACCGGCGATGGTTTTTACTCAGAACTGGGATTCGGATTTTAATCTTAAAAATCAGCATTCAGCAAATGATTTTGTCGAAACTCTTAACTTTAAAACTTATAACCGTTCTGTTCAGTATATCTTGGGTGCTGTTTTGGGTTGGGCCTATGATATTTTACCCAGAAAGTATTGAGACCATTGCCTAATTTAGGACTTCGATGCTATACATTGCTGATGCTAGGTCTTGATTCAAAAACAAAAAATACTCAGGGAAAACGTGTCGTTGTTGGCATGAGTGGTGGTGTTGATAGCTCCGTTGCTGCTTATTTACTCAAAGAAGCTGGCTATGAAGTCATCGGGCTTTTCATGAAAAACTGGGAGGAGAGCGATGAGAATGGCGTTTGTCAGGCCTCCAAAGAATACGAGGATGTTATCAAGGTCTGTGAAGGGCTAGATATTCCCTATTATAGTGTCGAATTTATTAAAGAATATAAAGAACAAGTGTTTGACCATTTTGTGGCCGAATATAAAATGGGCCATACTCCTAATCCTGATATCCTTTGTAATCGTGAAATCAAATTTAATGTCTTTTTTAAAGAGGCCTTACGCTTAGGCGCTGATTATTTGGCGACGGGCCATTATTGCCAAACGACAAAGATCGAGGGCGAGTCTGTTCTTATTAAGGGGCTTGATCCGGGGAAAGACCAAACTTATTTTCTTTATACTAATAAGCATCATATTTTAGATAAAGTCCTTTTTCCCGTTGGGCATTTACAAAAATCCGAAGTCAGAGATATCGCTCGCAAAATGAATTTGGTGACAAGTGATAAAAAAGACTCTACAGGTATTTGCTTTATTGGTGAGAGAAATTTTAAAAACTTTCTCAGTCAATATATATCATTTGAAGAGGGAGAGTTTCGCACCCTTGGTGGTGAGATTGTCGGAACTCATCATGGCCATGCCTTCTATACCATTGGTCAACGTAAAGGTTTAGGTTTAGGTGGACCAGGTGAACCCTGGTTTGTTGTCAAAAAAGATCCGAGTGAAAATACTGTCTACGTTGAGCGGGGTGAAGAGCATCCTGCTCTCTACGCAGATGAATTGTGGTCAGATGAATTATCCTGGGTGGCCGAAAGGGCGCCAGAATTGCCTCTAAAATGTCAGGCCAAGATCCGCTATAGGCAGCAGGATCAAAATTGTACCATTATGTCGTTGAATGATGGTGTTGCCCATGTGGTCTTTGATGACCCTCAACGTGCCATTACTATTCGCCAATCAATTGTCTTTTATCAGAATATTGAAGGCCATAGGGTGTGTTTAGGAGGAGGTATGATTTCACGTAAGGGTGAAACCTACTTTGAAAGGGGGGAAGTCCCCCAATTGCAAATTACCAAAGCTTAGGGTCGTTTAAGTCCAAGTCATTTTTATTTTTTAAATGCTCACGTTTTGAAAACCCCATACATTCCTTACCGGTTTCTTTTTTGACCAAATGACTAGGGAAAAATCGGGAAATCATTGAAAATAAACGGCAACCCCTTGGTTTTTGGGGGTCGAAAGTAGTATAATAATGCCGGCATTGGAGGCAGTTTGGCTTATCCATAATGCTATTATAAAGACCGTGAATACTTATTTTTAGCAGGTATTTTTGGCCGTCCAAATCCTTTGCAGAGTAAGAAAAAATCACTCAGAGGCCTTTAAGTTTTTTTGTTTTCCGCCATAATTAAATTACAAATGAGGTTAGGCAATGAATGAAAATGAAGAAAATCAGGTGGTTATACCATTTCGGGAGCGTTCCACGCTTGGGACAAACCTTGATCCAATTGATCCTCTTGAGGAGCTTTTGGATGAATTAGAAGAAAAAACTGAGGAAGATTCCAGTCAACTGGCGGATTATCTCGAAAAGTACTCCCATAAAAGAAAGGCCTATTATATGGCCGAATTATCCCTTTATATTGAGTAAAAATGTTGGACATATTCATTTAATATTATTAGACTCTGTCCCATATCTTAGTGCTCGGGTGGTGGAATGGTAGACACGCACGCTTGAGGGGCGTGTGGCGCAAGCCGTGCTGGTTCAAGTCCAGTTCCGAGCACCATTTTTTCTTAATTTCAAATAATTACCATTATCAACTGTGAAGGGCCCCTTATTGAGGGCGATGCTAAGGCGTTTACAGCGACTTAGATACTTGGCAGTTAATAAGCAGACAACCTTTTTATATTCATCATTGAAGTGATTTAACGTCTTTAAATTAAAAGGTTTTTAAAGGTAAATTTCTTGCGAAAGTTTTCCGATATAGAATAGTTATAAGTTATGGCCTTTGGAAGGAAAGAATTATGACTCTATTGTCAAGACTCTTGGCCATAGTCATTCTATTCACAAGTTCAATCTTTGCCGATGAGAAGATCAGCTATTCTGGACGGATCGTGAATCCTTCAGATGGCGCACCTCTTACAGGTCCGGTCAATCTTCAATTTGAAATTTATATTAATGCCACTCAATACTGTTCCCTGACTAAAAACACCGTACCACTTTCAAATGGCGTGTTTAATTTAGAATTAGATTACGCTACCACTTGCTCAGGACCTGGTGTCACCGTCGGTAATATTTCCGAAGCGCTC